>NZ_JANFZX010000010.1:0-74246 GCF_024461615.1 Anaerotruncus sp. DFI.9.16 | reverse complement strand
AAAAAAAACGCGGCCGGAACGTTCGTCCCGGCCGCTTTTTCCCTTTTCAGGCGTTTTTGTAGCGTTCCAGCCGCTCGTTGAGCAGCTCCTTCTGCGCACGGTAATAGACGTAGAAGGCGAGCCAGAGCGCGGCGTAGGCGGCGAGAAAAATCCCGGTCGCAGCCAGCACGATCCCGAAGGTCGGGCGCGGCGCCCAGCCGAAGAGGAAAAGCTCCGCGAGCACGACGAGGTAGGTGACGACGAGGTGCAGGACGCGCTTCACCCGCGCCGGGACGCGCGGAAGGATCCCCTCCTCGTAGCAGCAGAAATGCGCGCCCGACAGCAGCACCGCCAGCAGAAAGACCTGCCACAGCGTCGTCATGGACGCGGCGCCTTCGCGCGCCCACACGAGGTCCCACAGCATCAGCAGGAATACCCCGCTCGCAAAATACATCAGCATCAGCGTCTTATAACTCATCGCCCTGCCCAGCAGACGGTAATCCATATCCGTTCCTCCTTAAATCCCGAGCTTTTGCCTGAGCCCGGGGACATACTGCCTCGATACCATGAGGCGTTCGTTGTTTTCGAGCAGCACCTCGATCTTCCCGCCGAGCATCGGGCTAAGCGACTTGACCCGCGCGAGGTTCACCACCGCGGATTTGGACGCGCGGAAGAAATCCCCCGCCCCGAACCGCTCCTCCATCTCGTAGAGGCGCAGGGGCGATTCATAGACCGCGTCGGCGGTGTAGAGGAAGGTGCGTTTGTCCACGCTTTCGGCGTAGTAGACCTCCGCCGGGTCGACGACGAACGTCCTGCCGTTCCGGACGCCCGCCAGCTTCTGCTCGGCGGCGCGCAGCGCGGCGATCATCCGCACGACGCGCTCGTCCATCTCCCGGCAGCGGATGACGATCTCCGGTTCGCCGCACGCGGGGTCCTCGTTGATTCGGATATCCATGCGTCCCCTCCTTTGAAATCGTGGCCGATCGGTTCTGCCTATATCATACCCGTCCGCATCCTCCCGGTCAACGAAATCGCGCCAAGCTGCCGAAATCCGCCGCCAAGATGCAGCGAAGCCCGGCGGGGAATCCCGCCGGGCTTCGCTGTGTTTTGGATGGCTTACCTGGTTATGTAACGGGGTCTTTCTTGATCTTGAAGAAAAAACGCAGGATCGGGGAGAGGAATTTCGGGCTTTTGATGACGACGATCTTCATAGCGCAACCACCTTTTCTCGTTTTCACAGCAGCAGGATGCGGATTGCCAGCGCGACGAGCATGACTCCCGCCAGAATCAGCACCAGTTTGAGCGAGGTGAACACCGCCAGCACCACGCCCAGGCCGAAACCCGCGCAGCACTGCGCCCAACAGTTGCAGTCCAAGAACTGCTTCTTTTTCATCCTGCTCACCTTCCGCCTGTTGTCTTTACCCCAGTATACGCCGGGCGGAGATTTTGGTGACAAAAACGAACGCACCGCGGCCCGTGGGCCGCGGCGCGGTTTTTCACAGGTCGTCGGCGTCCTGCACCGGAACCTCGTACTTATTCATCGGCCGCCCGGTATAGCTGCCGTTCGGGTCGGTACGGCTGGGCGGGATGGCGATCATGTGCTCCACCAGGCGCGACACGCGCACCTTGTCCCGGCCGGAAAGCTCCTCCACGGGGCCGTCCTTGTGCTTCTTACCCACCGTTATTCCTCCATCTGGCGGCCGAGGAAGGCCGCTCCCACCTGGATGAGCTTGATCTCGGTGTCGGTGGCGGGCGCGGGGCTGTCGCCCGCGATGAACATCAGGCTGCCGCACACGTCGCCCGCGGCGATGATCGGCGCCTCGACCAGCGCGTAGCGGTCGACGCCCTCCACCGGCTGCATCTTTTTGCCGTCGGCGGTCACCGCGAAGCTGCGGCGCTGCTCCATGACCTCCTCGAGCGCGGGGGACACGCGCCGCTCAAGCAGCTCCTTTTTGGGGATGCCCGCCACGCTGATGACGTGGTCGCGGTCGCAGACGACGACCGGATAGCCGCCGATCTTGCTGAGCACCTCCGCGTACTGGGTGGCAAAGGCGGAAAGCTCGCCGATGGGGGAATACTTCTTAAAGATCACTTCGCCGTCGTTGTCGGTATATATTTCAAGGGGGTCGCCCTCCCTGATACGCATTGTTCGCCGGATTTCCTTGGGGATGACCACGCGTCCCAGGTCATCGATACGCCTTACAATTCCTGTGGCTTTCATCCGAATTGCTCCTCCTTGTTCTATCTGAAAATGTGGTATGTTCGGCAAGGTTATTATTGACTGGCAAAATCGGATTTATGTGGAAGGCTTCGACGGTTTCGCAGGAATCTTATGGCACGCCGAAAGTCCAAAAAATACGGGCGGCCATTCGGCCGCCCGCTGCGGGAAAAACGCGTAAACCGTTTCCGATCAGACGTCCACGCCGAGCCACATCTTGACGAGCAGCCCGACGACGAAGGAAAGCGCCGCGACGCCCAGCGAGATGCAGGCCATCTCCGCGAAGCGGCGTTTGAAGGGCAGGTCCTTGGCGACGGCGATATAGTAGTTGAAGATGACGATGATCAGCACCACGACCGCCAGCATGGTGCCGAGCGCGAACAGATAGCCCTTGGGCGGAAAGAGCAGGTAAGGCAGAATGAGCAGCGCCACGGTGACCAGGTAGGCGATGCCGGTGTAGACGCAGGATTTGAGCGCGTCCTTGCGGCCCTCGCTCTTGGCGGAAAGGAATTCGCTCGACGCCATCGAGAGGGTGGCGGAGATGCCGGTGATCAGCCCGGACAGCGCGATGATCCGCGTGTTCTGCATCGCGAGGGTGAGCCCCGCGAGGGTTCCGGTCAGTTCGACGAGCGCGTCGTTGAGCCCGAGCACCATCGACCCGACGTACTGGAGCCGCTCCTCGTCGAGCAGGTCCATCAGCGCCCGTTCATGCGCGTCCTCCTGCGCCATGACCTCGGCGCTCTCGGGCACCTCCGCGACCAGCGCGGCGTAGTCGTGCTGCGCCACGTCCTCCCGGTTCTCCATCAGCTTGATCGTGAAGGTGAAGCCGAGCACCCTTGCGAGCAGCTTGCGCCACCACACCTTCAGGCCCTGCGGCTTCATCTCCTCGCCGGTATATTTTTTCCAAATATTGCAGTGGACGAGCTCCTCCTCCGCCAGCCGGTTGAGCACCTGCTTGTTTTTCCCGTCCTTGAGGCGGGACGCGATCGCCTTATAGGTGGCATACTCGGTGATCTCGGTCTGCTGCATCACGCGGATCGCTTCCAGCGCTTTTTGTGAAATTTGGGTATCCCGCTCCTTTTCCATCAAAACATCCCCTTCCGTCACATTTTTATCCGGTTATCATTGTCCCCTATTTTAACACGTTTTTCTCATCCATACAAATCCAAATCACACAATCAACGGCCACTCATAGTATGAATCGAGGGGGTCAACACCCCAACCGTTTTGGTAAAGGAGAAATTCGGATATGGTACTCAAACCCGATATGGGCGCATACGCGGTCCAGGTGCAGGACCCGTGCTGGCCCGACGTGATGCCCGCCCTGTCCATGACCTATTCGCCATGGCAGCAGTGGGGCCCCGTCTATGAGGCGGAAGTGGGACTTTCCCGCGGAACGATCTTCCCCGGGCTCGACAAACCTTTTTTAGAGGGGGCGTGTCCTTGTGTGTGAACGTCAGAGGCTTTTAAAGCAGATCCAGATGCATGACTTTGCGATTACCGAAGTCGTCCTCTATTTGGACGGCCACCCCACCTGCCAGCCCGCTCTGGCATACTACGAGAAACACAAAAAACTGCGCGATGAAGCGGTTGCGCTCTATAACCAGCAGTTTGGGCCGCTGACCATGCGTGAAAACTGCAACCCGAACAGATGGACATGGGTGGACGATCCGTGGCCCTGGGAAATGGAGGCTTAGTACATCATGTGGTTATACGAAAAGAAACTGGAATACCCCGTTAAGATCAAACGTCCCAACCCCGCGCTGGCCAAATTCATCATCAGCCAGGTCGGCGGCCCGGACGGCGAGATGGCGGCCGCGACCCGCTATCTCCAGCAGCGCTACTCGATGCCCTACGCGCAGGTGAAAGGCATGCTCACCGACATCGGTACCGAAGAATTGGCTCGTAGTTTATATCAATGTAAATGAAGCTGAGAGGCGGCCCGCTGTCAAAGTTTACACCATGCGAATCTCTATCCGACAAGCCGGGACACGGGTACCCCCAGCGCCCTGGCAAGGCTTTCGATCACGTCTGATGTGGGGTTTGCGGTCCCGCACTCGACCGCGCTGATCGTGCGCACGCACACCCCCGAAGTAAATGCAAGCCGTTCCTGCGACCATCCCAATTCCAATCTGCTCATTCTGACATTCACTCCTATTGTCGTCGATAACATGACGCGTTCCCTTTCTGCGGGCCGCCGTGTCTGATTCTACTATAATGTGTATGGCCTGCCAACACTTTCCGCTTGTTTTCGCGCCCGGTCCGTCCTACAATAAGAACATACGTTCTGATTCGAGGAGGTGGCCCGATGGACCGCACGATTTTACACTGCGACTGCAATTCCTTCTACGCGTCGGTGGAGGCGCTCCACCGGCCCGCCTTGCGCGAGAAGCCCCTTGCGGTCGGCGGCGACGTCGAGCAGCGCCACGGCATCATCCTCGCCAAAAACGACCGCGCCAAACGGTATGGCGTCAAGACCGGGGAGGCGCTCTGGCAGGCGCGGCAGAAATGCCCCGGTCTGGTCATCGTCCCGCCCGACTATCCGCTCTACCTGCGGTACAGCAGGCTCTGCCGGGAAATCTTTATGGAGTACACCTCGCAGGTGGAGCCCTTCGGCATCGACGAGGCATGGCTCGACGTGAGCGGCAGCACCGGCATCTTCGGCGGCGGGCCGCAGATCGCGGAGGAAATCCGCCGCCGCATCCGGTTCGAGCTGGGAATCACCGTCAGCATCGGCGTGAGCTGGAACAAGATTTTCGCAAAGCTCGGCAGCGACTACAAAAAGCCGGACGCGGTCACGGTCATCAGCCGGGACAACTATAGGGAAATCGCGTGGCCCCTCCCCGCCTCCGACCTGCTGTATGTCGGCCCGGCCACCAGCCGCAAGCTGGCGTCCCGGCAGATCACCACCATCGGCAGGCTTGCCGCCGTCGATCCCGCGAACCTGCGCAGGTGGTTCGGCAAGTGGGGCGACGTACTCTGGGCGTTTGCCAACGGCGAGGACCGCGCCGCCGTCGCGGAATTCGACGAGCTGGCCGTGATCAAATCCATTGGCAACAGCTGCACCGCCCCCCGCGACCTCGAGGACGACGGGGACGTCGGGCTGGTCCTGTGGGTGCTGGCCGAGAGCGTCGCCGCAAGGATGCGGGAACAGGGGTTCGTGGGGCAGACGGTGTGCATCAGCGTCCGCGACCGCGGATTGCATAGCTTCACCCGGCAGCGGAAGCTGCCGCGCCCCACCTGCCTTTCGTCTGAGATCACCGCCGCCGCCATGGAGATTTTCCGGGCAAACTACCGGTGGGATGAACCGATCAGAAGCATCGGCGTATCGGTGACGGATTTTTCGCACGACGATATCCCGGTGCAGCTCGACATGTACGACGATTATCAAAAGCGGGAGGACCTGGCCGAGATCGAGCGGACGGTCGACGGCCTGCGGCGGCGGTTCGGCAACGGCTGCGTGCGGCGGGCAGCCCTGCTGCGGGACACGGACCTGACCGGCTTCGACCCGAAGGCCGACCACATCATCCATCCGGTCGGATATTTTTAAAGGAGACGCTGTGCAATGAACGATCTGGCGCGTAAGGTCTACGTGCGTGTCAACGCCACCTTCGGCACGGACGGAAGCATCTCCCCCGAGGTTATCGAATGGGAGGACGGGACACAATATCAGGTGGACCGCGTCCTCGACGTGCGCCGCGCTGCGTCCATGCGGGCGGGCGGAAGCGGCATCCGCTATCAGGTGCGGGTCGTATGGGACACGCCCGAAGGGCAGCCCGCATACGCCGTCAGCTACGTCTGGCGGGAGGACGACAATAAATGGTTTGTGGAGGCGAAGAACTGATATGTGCGGACGGTACAATTTCAGTCAGGAAGAGAGCGACGAAATCCGGGAGATCGTCCGGGAGGTCGAGCGGCGGCAGCGCGGGGAATTCAAGATGGGTGAAATCTACCCGACCAACGTCGCCCCGGTGCTCGTCGCCGGGGACGACCGACCCGTGCCCGAGCTGCTGGCGTGGGGGTTCCCGCGCTTCGATAAAAAGGGAGTGGTCATCAACGCCCGCGCCGAGACGGCCCCGGACAAGCCGATGTTCCGCAAGTGCCTCGAACAGCGCCGCTGTGTGATCCCGTCCACCGGCTTCTACGAGTGGGCGGCGGACAAGACCAAATACCGCTTCCGCCTGCCCGGCGAGGATGCGCTTTACATGGCGGGACTTTACAACGAGTTTGCCGGGGAACCCCGCTATGTCATCCTGACCACCGCCGCGAACGAATCCATCGCCGACGTACACAACCGGATGCCGGTGGTGCTCCCCCGCGCGAGAATCGCGGAGTGGATCGGCGGCCTCGGGGCCGCGATGGAGATCCTCCGCGCGGTTCCGCCAATGCTGGAACGGACCGCCTCATAAATCAATCCTCCCGCAAAAGCGGGAGGATTTTTGATATTCATCCGGGTAAAATATGCCCGAGGTGATCGTATGGCAGTATCCCACAAAGGCGCTATCAGCTTCGGGCTGGTGCACATCCCCGTCGGCCTGTACACGGCCACGCAGGACGTCGACGTCCGTTTCAACCAGTTGTGCAAGGACGATATGAGCCGGGTGCGTTACAAGAAGGTCTGTGCCTCCTGCGGCAAGGAGATTAACAGCTCGGATATCGTCAAGGGCTTCCAGTATGAGCCGGATAAATACGTGGTCGTCACCGACGACGAGTTTGAGCGCATCAAAACCGAGAAGGACAAAAGCATCCAGATCCTTCACTTCTGCGATCTTTCGAGCATCCGCCCCATCTACTACGACAAGACCTACCACGCGGTCCCCGAGACGGGCGGTGAAAAGGCGTTCGAGCTGCTCCGCCGCGCGATGAGGGACGAGAACAAGGTGGCGATCGCAAAGACCGTCATGGGCAACAGCGAGACGCTGCTCTGCATCATCCCCACCGACGACGGCATCCTGATCGAGACGATGTTCTACGCCGCCGAGATCAAGGAGCTGCCCAAGGAGTTCACGCATCCGGAAGTCAGCGACGCGGAGCTGACGATGGCCAAGACGCTCATCGGTTCGATGGAGAAGCCGTTTGAACCCGCCGCTTACAAAGACGAGTACCAGGAACGCCTGCGCGACCTGATTGCGAAAAAGATCGCCGGCCAGGAGATCGTCGCCCCCGCAGCGGAACAGCAGGGCAATGTCATTGACCTCATGGACGCGCTCAAGGCGAGCATTGAACAAGCCGAGCCTCCCGCAAAGCCGAAGCGCGGCAGGCCGAAGAAGGGCGCGTAATGGATATCTTCGACGAGAAGGACGTCAAGCCGATGCTGATCGGCGCCGATGCGGAAGCGTTCGACGACCCCGATTTCCTCTACGAATTGAAGCTGGACGGCGAACGGGCGATCGTCTATCTCGACCCAAAGCACGGAACCGAGCTGCGCAACAAGCGCAACAAGCGGATGCTCCCGATCTTTCCCGAGCTGTCGGAACTCCACCGGCAGGCGAAGGGCCGGTGCATCCTCGACGGGGAATACATCGTTCTCAAAGACGGGAAGCCGAACTTCTCCGAGGTGCAGCGGCGCTCGCTCATGTCCAATCCCTTCAAAATCAGGCTGGCCGCAGACAAGCTGCCGGCCTCTTTTGTCGCGTTCGATATCCTCTATCTGGACGGGGCGCAGCTCACCGGCCTGCCGCTCACCGAACGCAAGGACATCCTGCGCGGGACGGTTTCTGAAAGCGGGCGCATGGCGGTTTCGCGCGTCGTCGAGCGGGGCGGCGTCGAGCTGTATAAGCTCACCGAGCGGGCGGGGCTGGAGGGCATCGTCGCGAAGCGCCGGGACAGCCGGTACTATCTTGACAAGCGGACGAAGGATTGGATCAAGTGTAAGAACCTGCTCGACGACGATTTCGTCGTGTGCGGATACATCCGCAAATCCGACCACATGACGAGCATCGTGCTGGGGCAGTACGACGGCCCCACGCTCGTCTACAAGGGCCATGTGACGCTTGGGGTGTCCGGGGAGGACTTCCGCCGCATCGAGGCGCACAATACCGTCGCTGCGCCCGCTATGGAAGTACCGGCGGGCCACGAAAACGAACAGGCGGAGTGGATAACCCCCGACCTCGTATGCACGGTGAAGTACATGGAGCGGACCGCAAACGGAGGGATGCGGCAGCCGGTGTTCAAGGGATTGCGCGACGACAAAGCCGCTCACGAATGCAAAGTGGTAAATGATGACTGTCATATATAAAAGAGGGCCTGCTGGCAACCCCAGCAGGCCCTCTTTCATCGATCTTTACTATGCCGTATAGGTTTGTCCGGTGATCTCGGCATACTGTTCCGCAGTGATCTTGCCTTTGCCGACGGCGTTTGCTATCATCTCCTCCGTCCAAAGCTCCTTCTCGAAATAGCGTTTAATCTTTTCAAACCAGTTCATTACAGCACCTCCGTCATCATGCCGACATAGTCAATGCGCGCGTTCAGGGCCTCGATGTCCGCCGTGCTGGCGGGCCGGGGCGGCGCGTCCTCATACTGGTAATAAAACCCCCGTTCCGCGTTGTAGTAGGGCATGGGGATTTTCCCTTCGATGGGTTCCGGGTCGGGAACCTCGTCGAGCAGGACGCCCATTGAGGCCAGCTCCGCCTCGGTCTTGTGCAGCCCGTTCACTGGGTCAAAGGGCATGTTGTGAATGAGCGTAACGCGCTCACCGTCGAGCTGAATAAACTTTTTCATAATATTTCCTCCTTAAAAATAAATAAGTGCCGGTTGAGAGAGTTTACGTACAGTGTTGTCATAGCTTCCGCTATAGACGTTTCCGTTTATATCCACCGCGACAGCCATTGCCCAGTCTGTGTGATTGGTGAAACTCCAGATTTGAACTCCGCTGCGGCTGAACTTAAATAAGGGGCCTCCATCACTTGCAGCATACATGCCTCCATTTCCACTGTACACATTACTGTCCTTATCTACGGCCAGTGAATTTGCCGAGGCTGATGTTGTTGCAACCCAAATCCGAGTCCCTCCGTTGTCCAACTTGTAAATTCTTCCGCCGCTATCTCCCATGCAAACATTCTCTGACGGATCAACTGAGATTGATAAAATGTCATCAGAAAATTCTGGAGCTCTGGTCAGATTACGCACACTAATTGAAAATTCCCATAACTGTTGTCCGCTACTACTGATCTTTCGAACAGTTTTGTCGTCGCTTCCGCTGTAAACATTCCCGTTTATGTCCACTGCGACAGCTTGTACATAGCTTGTGTGCCCGGTGAAGCTCCAGATTTCGGTACCACCGCTGCTGATCTTGCGGACGGTGTTGTCCCAACTCCCACTATAGGCGTTACCATTGGTGTCTACCGCAACGGCATTTATAGTGCCTGTATGCCCGGTGAAGCTCCAGATTTCAGTGCCGCTGCTGCTGATCTTGCGGACGGTATTGTCCCCGTTTCCGCTATAGACGTTACCGCTTGCGTCCACCGCAACGCTATACACACTGCCTGTATGTCCGATGAAGCTCCAAATTTCGGTGCCGATACTGCTGATCTTGCGGATGGTGTTGTCACCACCCCCGCTGTAGACATTTCCACTCGTGTCCACCGCGACAGCATTCACATGATCGGTATGCCCGGTGAAGCTCCACTTCTCGATCGGGTCTCCCTGACCCCACAGGATATTGTTGATGTTCAGCGGCTGTTTTTTCTTGGCGGGGTCGGTGAAGTAGAGGATGCCTGCGTATTGGGTGAGCTTGCGGACGGTATTGTCGTAGCTCCCACTGTAGACGTTGCCGCTGGCATCCACCGCGACGGAGCTGACAGCATACGTATGCCCGGTGAAGCTCCAGATTTCTGCACCACTACTGCTGATCTTGCGGACGGTGTTGTCATTGCCCCCGCTGTAGATGTTGCCGCAGGTGTCCACTGCGGCAGCATAAACAACGCCTGTATGCCCAGTGAATTCCCAGATTTGGGTTCCGTTGTTGCTGATCTTGCGAACGGTTTTGTCCAAGCTTCCACTGTAGACGTTACCATTTGTGTCTACCGCAACGCTATACACACTGTTTGTGTGCCCGGTGAAGCTCCAGATTTCTGCACCGCTGCTGTCGATCTTGCGGACGGTTTTGTCGGCGCTCCCGCTGTAGACGTTTCCGCTGGTGTCCACTGCGACGGAATTCACCCAGTTGGTGTGCCTGGTGAAACTCCAGATTTGGGCGCCGTTGCTGCCGATCTTGCGAATTTCAACGCTACCGCCGTAGACATTGCCGCTGGTGTCAACTGCAACAGTTTTCACGCCGTTTGCATATCCGGTGAAGCACCAGATTTCTGCACCGCTGCTGTCGATCTTGCGGACGGTTTTGTCCCAGCCCCCGCTGTAGACGTTGCTGTTTGTGTCAACAGCGACGGAGCTGACAGCATCTGTATGCCCGGTGAAGCTCCAGATTTCTGCACCACTACTGCTGATCTTGCGGACAGTTTTGTCGGCACCCCCGCCGGTGGTGCCGTCACCGCTCCCGCTGTAGACGTTTCCACTGGCATCGACCGCAACAGCACTAACAAAACTCGCGTGCCCGGTAAAGCGCCACCGTTCCTCCACCTGCGGCGGAATCTTCGGCCCGCCTCCTCCGGGAAATCTGTTGATTAAAGCCATCTCCTCACCTCCTATCCGAAAATGGCTGCAATCACCGGGAGATCAATGGCGGGCCTGTCCCCGTCCGCCGTGATCGTGATACTGCCCTCCGCCCTCCCGGTGGGAGACAGCATGGCCGCGCGCGCGGCCTCCCGCTGATCCGTCGTGGCGGTGTCTGCAAGTCCCACCTCCACCACCTGCGCCGCGTCCGCTGTCACGCCCGTGACGCTGATGGTCTGCGTGTAGGGACCGCTCCCCGTCCAACCCGCCGCCGTCAGCGTCGCCGTGACGTTCTTCGCTGGAGCCGCCTTGCCGTTCCAGTCGGTCTTTTCCGCGGAGCTTACAAACTTGCGTGCGTCGGTCTCGGGGATGTCCTCCGTGGTCAGGGAGATTGCCCCATTTGTATCGGGCGTCTTGCCGTTGATCGTGGAGGGGTCGCCCTTCGGCCCCTGCGGGCCCGCTGGGCCCTGAACGCCTTGTTCGCCCTTCGGGCCCTGTTCACCAGCCGGACCAATCGCGCCCTGCGGGCCGGCAACACCCTGCGGGCCCTGTTCGCCCCGCAAGCCCTGCGGGCCCTGCAATACGCCGATGTCCTTCCACGCGTTCTCGTCCTCCGACCAGACATAGATGTGGTTGTCCTCCGCTGTCCCAACTGCATAAGCGTTGCCCGCCGCGCCGGCCGGATGTGCCGAAGAGAGCGCCGCCGCCGACTCAAAGAGCCCTAGCACCCGGAACCCCGCGCCGGTATCGCCCTTCTCGCCGACGTCGCCTTTGAGTCCCTGCGGACCCTGTTCGCCCTTCGGGCCCTGCGGGCCGATTTCACCGCGCGCTTTGGTTTCGCTCTTGACGTACTCGGCGACGTCGGTGTCCCACACATACCAGTAGCCATCCGGGCCGACATAGGGCGTCTTTTTGAGGTGCCCCACCAGCCCGTCGATGATCTCGTTGTCGCGATTGAAATCCTCCATCACCGGCCGGTCGCTCCTGACCCATTGGTTCAGTCCGCTGTTCGGAAGTTTGTTTGTGCTTGCCATCTTTGACCTCCTTTATTGTAAAATCAGGAGTACTTCTCCTTTATTTATACTGTACCAAATCGATTATCCTATAAAACGGTCTCTTGTGTATTGACAAAAAAGAATGGGCCCGCCGGACCAATCGGCAGGCCTATGTATCTTATCCCATCACACCCGCAAGTAGGGTGACCATCACTCCGACAATTCCGCCCGCAATCGTCGACACCACCGTGGTAAAAATGGTCCGTTTCATGGTGTTCCACTGCTTCGCGGGCTGCATCTCAAGTGCCGTGAGGCGCTCACCCTGCCTGACCTGTTCATCCGTCATCTGTCGCATATTCTGTGCCAGCAGTTCAACCGATGTCGCCAGCCTCTGTACCGCCTCGGTGTTTTCCTCGAGCTTATCCAGCCGCTTGCAGTTGGATTTACTGCGCGCTTCCGTTTCGATCACCCGGCGCTCGATGTCGTCCATGCCTACACCCCCAGCATCTTCTTTAGCTTTTCGACCGCCTCCCCGGTTGCGTCATGAGCGGCTTGCAAGGCCGCGCAGAGCGCGTCCCAGTCCCCGCGCGGGATTGTTGCCGTCTCTTCCTCCGGGGCCTCTGCGGGCTTGTCCTTCGCCGTGTACGTCACCCCCACGGCCTTGCACAACCCCCGCGCGATCGCCTCGGCGTAGTCGTCAAAGTATCGGTCAAAGCGGTCGTTGTCGTCCGCGTTCGTGATGAACCCCAGCTCCAGCAGCGCCGAAGCCATTGTCGTGTAGACGTTCACCCCGAAGTTCTCATAGTTCTGCGGGGTGCCCTTCTGCACGCCCCGGTCCTGCGTCGGCGTGACGGCGAGCAGCTCGTCAAGGATGTCCTGCGCCTTGCGCACCGTGGGGTCGTTCGCCCTGCTGTGCACCCACAGGCTGATGCCGTGGGCGGCGGGGCCCGCCGCATCTCGGTGAATAGACAGATAATAGACGCATCCCGCCGTGTTCGCCATCTGGCACCGCTCGGCAATCGGCGGCACCGACTTGTCGTCCGTCCGGGTCATGACCACGCCGACACCCTGCGCTTCGAGCAGGGGCTTCACGGCCAGCGCGAGACGCAGCACGTCGTCCTTCTCGTACCGTTTCCCGAGCAGCGCGCCGGAAT
Source organism: Anaerotruncus sp. DFI.9.16 (assembly GCF_024461615.1). Classification (NCBI taxonomy): domain Bacteria; kingdom Bacillati; phylum Bacillota; class Clostridia; order Eubacteriales; family Oscillospiraceae; genus Anaerotruncus; species Anaerotruncus sp. DFI.9.16. The sequence continues at coordinate 61,290 of NZ_JANFZX010000010.1, read as the reverse complement.
CTGTCCCTCCGTGGCCGGGGTCCAGGCAAATCTTTACCATTCGCCTACCTCCCCGTGTTCGGGATATCCTTATGCGGCACGGCGTAGGTCAGCGCCCGGTTGCTGTCGCCCACACCCGCAGTCGTCGGGTCGGTCAGGGCGTTAAACACCGAGACGACGACGGACACCACCACAACGGGATTCTGTACCGCTCGCAGGAGCACATCCCCGATCGACGCCCAAGTCGTCATGTCCTCCCACGCGAGGCCGAAGTAAGCAAGGATGGGCAGGACGACGGCGCACGCCATCTGCGCCCACCAGAGCGGATTCTTAATTCGGACTGTCCAGTTGATTTTCATATGTAGCAGCTCCTTTCACCTGTGCCGCCGAAGGGCGGCATTTTTGCGTTATTCCGCTTTCTTCCACCACCGCTCGTCCGTCCCCGGTTCGGTGGTGTTCGCGTCGATCTGGCTGATATAATGCTTACCCTTATGGGACACTTTCGACCCCTTCGGGTATGCGTCCGTGCTCCCGGCCGGTTGTCGCCACTCCGGCCACTCGACCGCCGGGTCGTCGATGCGCACCCACAGGCTCGGGGCCGCGTCGGGCGTCCAGCTTTCCTGCGAGGTATGCGCCGTCAGGCACCTGTACAGGAGCTCGCCGTATCGCACCCGGTCGCCCACGGCATAGGAAGCGCCGCCCGCGTCCCACATGGGGAAAAGCTCGGGAGACTTTACCGCCGCCTCGTCCGTGGCCGTCGCCGCCGTCTGCCGGTATCTCGCCATCGTGGCCACCGCTCTCTCCGCATACATCACTGACCGCCTCCCTCGTAGATTTCAATTGCCGCCTGCATGTCCGCTTTCTCCGGATCGGCGGCTCCCGTCCGGATTGCGTCCGCCTGTGCCTGCGTGATCGCACCCAGCGCCACGTAGTTGCGCGTCAGGTAGACGCTGCCCTCCGGTGCGCCCGTACCGTCGAGCTGGTCGTCCCGGACGCCGCCGTCCGCGTACCGCGCTGCGATCTCGTCATACTTGTCCATGCTGCACCTCCAGTAATTGCAGGTCTAAGTCGGTTGCCCGCTGCTCCGCCTCCATACGGGCGAGGTCTGCGTCCGTGGTCTGCTGTCTCAGCCAGCGGGGGCTCTCCTGTGTGGCCTTTGTGGTGTAGGGTAGCGTCACCGATGTGGGGTGATGCCGGATGCGCCGCCCGTCGAGGGTGTAGGATGCGAGATACCGTCCGTCGTCCTGGTGGACGCTCACCGTTCCCGCGAGCAGGGCCGCGATCTCGGCGTCGGTGATCTCGCGGTCGAAGGTCAGGGTAATTGCCGGGTGCCAGAGGGTATCCGTCACGCCGTCCTTGTAGGCCGTTGGGGCGTCGGTGAGCTTGGCCGGAATGGTGGTCCCGGTGTTTGTGTGGATCATGTGGTTGCCTCCTTACAAAATGGGGCTGTAACTGCCGTCCGCGTTAGGTTCGATCGAGAAAAGCATATCCGGGGGAAGTACAAATGCTGGGAGCGAACCGTGAGTTTTGTCGTATTGGTTAGTGTTACTTAATTTTCCAAGCGTGGAAATGACATGTAGAGTGACAATTCCCGCCGAGAAGCATGTACGGGTCAACCAACTTGATGCGACACCGTTATAAGTCCTTATACGGGACTGATCATCTCCGAAATATGCCAACTGATCGCCCTCAAGGAACTGGGCGGATGGGCCTAAGATTTCCGAAGCAGCAAGAAAAAATCCTTTTCTGGAAAGTAATACGGTAGCACCGGATGTCTCACGAGAGTTAATCTTAACGGGAATCAGCTTCTCCTTTATAGCCGTGTCGAAAAGATCGAGATAGGAACCATTGGCCCAAGTATCGGCATCCGAACCATTGTAGTTAGAAGGCGCTCCTGATTTGTTGAATTTTCGCTTATCATAGAGGTTCCTGCGTACAATGAGCGTCCCTCCCGAGCCGGAATAATTATGCTTCGTAACCACAAACACCGCATCCGTACCAGATTCTTTGAGGCTGATGGTCGCCGCGTTTTCTCCATCCAGCATGTCCCCCAAGTACTGTCCCGCCCTCGGTGTCGCCATCGCTGTGGCCCCCTCCAGTGCCGTCTGGTATCCGAATTTGCCTTCCACGAATAACCGCACCCCGTATTCTGTGCCATTGGCGAGGCCGGGGATTGTCGCTTTTGCAATTGCCATATCATCATCCCCCTACAGAATTGGGTTGAAGCTGCCATCTGCGTTAGGCGTGAAGTCCAACAAGAGATCGAACGATAGTATCATCACAGGATACTCTCCCCTCACTATTGTGCAAGGGTCGCATCCTCCGGTGCCTGACGTGTTTACGATTCTGATCTTAGTCCAATCACTTACCGCATTTGGAGTACGAAGGGTATACATATTAACGCCTCCACTGACATAGCCCAGCCGCTTTGCCTTCGCCTCGTCACCTGTCCCGAACAGGAAGTAATCCAGTTTCGCACCATCAATCGGAGCCTCTGAGAGGCTGCCCAGCCCAACTTCATAATGCGATAAGAGAAACTCTTTCACAGGCAATCCGTTTTCCCCAGAGTTTACGGTTTTGCCTGTCCCGCTTCCGGGCCTGTAAGGTATTTTGACCTTATTAATTTTCGCAACAAACCTGGAGTTGTATCGCGCTAATCCGTCTCCATTGAGATATTGATTGATATCGCTTGCCGCGTAGTCGTTCACATCGCTGTTGTGCCATACCCGCGTTTCGGGCATGACGAGGGGAGCCGTCCACACGCCGTTACAGCTCTCGGGGTAAATGCCCGGATCAGGGTTGCCTTTATGTAATATCCTGCGTATCTGCTTGGACCCATCCGCCATCGGGACGGCGATTTTGCCGTCTCCCACCGTGAGATCGGACAGCGGGAATCCCGGCAGAATATCCATCTGCACCCGCACCCCGTCATACGGATGCGCCGGTACTCCCCCGGCCTTGCAGACCGCCCACACCTTCTTGCGCTGTGCGTCCTCCGTGAGGCTGCATTGTACGTTGATCGTTTCCGGGGAGGTCGTCGCAACGAAGTCCGTCACCGGCTCCGACAGGGTTAAGACGTTGTAGTTTGCCATCTTGTCACCTCACAGTATTGGGCTGTAGCTGCCGTCAGGGTTGGGTTCCGGGGAGATCAACGTGCTTGCTGACAGGCAGATGACCGGGCGGATACCCAGCGTTTTCCCCGAGCCGTTACCGCTGACCGTTCCGCTCGCGTCCACCATTCCGTCATAAGAGGACGGGCCGTAGGGATATCGCGTGCGAAGCCGGTAATTTTGCGCCCCAACCGGGGCGCGCCTTTGCGTGTTGGTAAGAAACGCAAATTGAGCACCCTCAGTTTTACCATAAATAGGGGTGCTTCCGTCTATTTCCGTAGGGGACGGGAGAAAAACGAAGTCATCTGTGTATACAATCTGTCGTTTGCTTGCGTCGTTGTTTGTCCCTCCGGTGCCATAAAACGATGTGGAAGGAACGCGGGTTGATACGATCAAATCTTTGCGATCAAAAGCATTATAGAAGTCGTCTCCATTTAGATAAGTCCTGTTATCCGATTGTTCCCACGCCGATGTGTTGACCCCATTGCTCGTGGAAATACTGTTATATTTTGCAGCGCGGGACTCTGTAATGGTTTCTAACCAAAGCGGGATGATTTCGACGTTGCCGTTATAACTGCTTGATACCTTACGCCATAAGCAAGTTGCACCGCCGCGCGAAAAATTGATCATCGAGCCCAGCTCCCATTCTCCAAGAGGGATTCCCGCCACCGGCGTCGCCGTTGCCACCGCTCCCCCAACCCTCGTCTGGAACCCCAGCTTCCCCCGGATGAACACCCGCACGACATATTCGGTGTCGTTTACGATATGTTCCGTGAGCGTCACCGCGACGGTCGTTTCCGCGTCCTCGGAGAGCGGCGTCACCACGCGCCATCCATCATAGGGATGCGCCGGGACGCCTTCCGCGGAGGGGCGGTAAACCGTCCATGCCTCCACACCGGGCGGGGCCGTGTATGCCGCGATGACCTGTGCCGGTTTCGTCGTCACCACGAGGCTGCGGACGTAGTTCGGCACCGTCAGGACGTTGTATGGCGCGTCTTTCAGGATGGGGATACCCTGTGCCATTACCGGAACACCTCTAACTGCATCGTCAAGTCAACCTCCGGTTTCGCCAGCAGGGCCGTAAAGGTCACGCTTCCCGCCGCGGTCTCACAGGAGGACACGAACCCCGCCATGATCGACTGCTCGATCTTCTCGTCATTCGTCCCCGAGTAGACGGGGCCGAAGATGGGCCGGTCGTCCGCGAGGATGCCCGCCACGGATACCGCCTGCGCGTAAGGGCCGTTTCCCGTCCATTTGGAGGCGGGGAGGGAGACGGTGTAGACTGCGGCCGAGGCCTTACTGTTCCATCCTCTGCGCTCATCACCTGTGATATGGGCGATCTTATCTGCCAAGTGCGTCGCAATGCTCGCCTTTTCTCCAACCTCCATGTGAATGTCGGTATCGCTTACATGATCATCGAATTCCGAGCGCGGCACATATTGCGCTGACGGATCTACCGTGACCGTCACCGCACCCGGATCGACGACCTCGAAATAAAGGCGAATCGACATATCCTTGCTTGCGCCCGAGTCTGGCGCAACCTTATCCGAAAGCGGCTGCTTCGACACACCCATCAGCACGCCGTCAGCGTCAAAGACGCCCGCCTCGCGCACCTGAAAGCCACCGACCGTCGAAGGGATTGAGAACGTGACGATCACTCGCTTGGAATTCCCGGGATCCTTGGAGACTTCACAGTTGCCGCGCCATTTTTCACCCCGCAGTGCTGTCTGGTCTTTCGTCAACTCGTAATAGTTCCCACCGCCGTCACCCACAGCACCATATACAAACGTCTTCGTGGTTCCGGATGCCAACGCCGCCGCGATCGCTTCATCACCGGCGTTGGTCGTAATCGTATAATACTGCTCCGCCATCAGACCGCCTCCTTTGGGTAGACCGTCACGGCCTCGCTTTGAATTGCAGCAGCGGCAATCCCAGTTTGCGCGACGCCGATCAGAACCAGCCGGATCTCATCCAGAATCGAGCGCAGATTTTTCCCCGCCTCGACAAGCTGTTCCGCACGGCGGATATCAGCTTCCCCTGCTCCACGGTCAATACAGTAGACCTCAACCTTGAAATGATATGGCTGCCCATCGTAATCGAACCATTCGATGATATTTGCCTGCGCGCCAAACACGCTGTCCACCAGCTGTTTAACGGCATATACGCTGCCCTTGTACTTATGAACCGTAAAGCTGCTTTTTATCATCCTGCGTTTTTCGGCCGGTGCGGCTGTCGCATCATAGGCATCGACGTGATACTGCCAAGCGAGCTCGTCGAGCGCCGCTTCGGGTAAGTGGTCGATCATCGGCAGGACCAGAACCATGTCGATGACCTCCGACAGGCTTATCCAGAACGGCTCGAGTGCGTAGCACGTCGCCTGCGTGATCAAATCTCGGCGCATATATGCGGTCTGAAGGCCCAACAGGTCAAGGTTTTTCAAATTCATCATCACAGCAGCCCCCCATAGGTAATGGAGATGGTACCCGGCACGGCCACCTCCTGCGGCTGTAGCTCGGTAAACACCGGTTCGGTGATGTCGATCCGATATCCACCCGCCCGCAGGATCGCCCTCCTCAGCATGTCCGGGTTCAGGTTTCCTCCAAGTGACCTTTTCTGCGTGGCCACGTAATCTGACACCGCGGACTCCACTGCTTTTTTGATCTTTGCTTCGTCAGTTGCGTCGTTTTGATCGATGTAGTATGTTAAGCGGACGTTGTATGCTTTTGTCACCGCCGCCTGCGCAGTGACCTTATCAGTCAAGGGGCGGCGTTTATCCGCCGATGTCGCTGCGAGCACGTCATCCAGCACCTTCTGAGATGGAGTTGCCGCGTCTTCCATCAGGACGTAGATCGTGATCTCGCTGTTCGCATTGCTGACTGCCTCAACGTCCACAATATCCCAGGGTGCCGTCCGCGCCCAGTATTCATATCCCTCCTTGCATCCGCAGGTGGAGATCGCTTCCCAACTCAAACGAATCTGCTCCCGGTAGCTGTCGTCGTCCTGAACGTCGGCTCCTCCGGCACTGGCCGTTACGTTGGTCACGCTGTCGACGTACTCGATCGGATCCACAATGCTGCGGATCTGGTTTGGCAAAAAGCCGTTGTACAACGCTCCCGCCTCCTCGGCGATAGCATCCGCCCGGGCCGCGGTATCCCCGGCCGGGATTACCGCACCGTCCTGGACGATGAAATTCAGCTTGCCGTCCGGTGTCACCCGTGCACCGCGCGGGATCTGGACGTCAAAACTCAATGCGGCCATAAGCCGAAATTCCAGCGTTACCGTCGCATGACTTGCCGGCCGGCGCTCCACGTCGAACTGTTCCCCATAGGCGTCAAGGATTTCGCCCTCGGCATACCGCAGCAGGTTCTGGTTCGCGATTCGGTTGATCTCCTCACGCGCGGCCACCACCAGCTCTACCTGTTGGGCCAGAAAGATGTAGTGCTCGTCGCCCGGCATCAGGGACTCGCCCGAATACCCTTCATATCTGCTCACCGCCTCAGTCAGCAGCTGCTTGGGATCCGTCGTCAAAAAACTGATCAAGCCAGTATCACCTCCACCTGTATCTCTCCATCTTCGCCCGGGGTGCAGACGACGTCCTCTACCCTTGCCCGCGGCTCATAACGCGCGATCAACGCACGGACTTCGACGCCCAATTCCGCCATTGCCTCCGGAGTTGGTGCGTCGATAATCTCCGCCGGCAGCCCCATCGTTCGGTGGTAAGCGACCTCATAGCGGTAGGTATTGATCAGGTTCCGCACGTTCTGCGCGATGCGGTCGCGCCCCTTGACGCTCCAATCGATCCATCCCGCGCTGGAGACAACCACAATTCATCATCCTCCCATTCCCGGATTCACCCGCTTCATGTCGCCCTTCTCCTCTGAGGTCGGCATGTCATAGGCATTATTCACTGCGATGGATGACCCTGTTTTTTTACCGGACGCCGCGGTCTGTGCCCCGGGCGGCAGGTATTCCTCGAACTCCAATGACATTTTCGCGATCGCCATTTTTGCAGCCCCCTTGGATCTGACGATTGTAATGTCACTCGCACTGCACGATTTCAGCAGGAACTTGTTGGCGCTGACCGCCTGTCCGCAGATAATCAGCGGATTTGGCGTTCCAGCCTCAGCCAGCTGCATCCAGCTGTCGATCGCCGTCCGGACCTCGACGCCCAGCGAGGCGTTGAGCTGGAGGGTCAGCTTTACCTTACGCAGGCTCGGACCGCTGACTTTTGTCGCGCCTTTCTTTCCCTGAGCGGCGCTCTCGGTCGACGTTCCCGTGCCGGCGCTGATCGTAATGTCCCCGATCGGCAGGATCGTCGAGGAGCTGACCACAAACTGCTGGCTGCCAAACTTGCCGACTACCATAATCTATCCCTCCAAAATGCCGACGATCCAGCCGTCTACATACGCCTCTCCGGGAAAGATGCACAGAACGCGATCCCCAACCTGCGGGGACTTTTCCTCCCAACTCTTTGCCTCAAAGTCGATATCCAGCCGGTACGCGCTGCGCACGGCAGGAATCTTCGCCGAAAGCCGGCCGCCTACGATCACCTGATAGAGCCCGCCCGCTGCAGTGGATACCGTCCCAATGACTGTCATGTCAATACCTCTCAAAGCACCTGCGTATCTGCAGGGTCGTGACCTGCTCGGCAAAGCTATGCCGGGCGAGCTCCACGAAATACCGGCCGTCGCTGAGTCCCATCCCGGTCACCTCCACGACGCTACCCCCTGCGATCGTTGTATCAAGCAGCACGGAAATCTCCCCTCGCGTCTCTCGTTTGTTGGCGTCCCGCAGGAGGTATCGCGCAAACCGCTGCGCCTCGCCGATCGAGCTGACCGGGATATTGCTGACGATCCTTTCCGGGCCAAGGCAGCCGGGGTCCGTGTGCGTTGCGGAGAAATCTCCCCAGCTCACTGTACAGCTGCTATAGGTCTGCCCGGCCGAATCGTCAAAGTTTGGAGGCCCATAGAACTCGGACGCATCGATCCTGCGGGCCGCTGGCAGAGACTCCATATAGGCGTCCGAGTAGATGACGAGCTTCCCGTCACTGAGTTTCATCGTGCACCCCTCGAGTCTCGCTCGCTCCTGCAGGAATCCGAAGTCCTTGCGGGAAATCTGATCGACTCGTGCGTACGGATAGGACGGCACCCCATAAAACTCGGGCGTCAGCCCGTAGAGCGCCGTCTTCTCCGCGGCCAGCGTGAGAAGCGTTACATTTTCCCACACCTTCGTCCGGGGCGTCCGGCCGGCCGGAGGCAGACTGATCGCCCCCAGCGCCAGCTTGCCATCCTGTTGCCGGATCCGGTCGATCCACTTCTGGCCGGCCCGGTATCCGTCCTGCTCGACGTCCAGCGTCTCGCCTTTCTGCGGCTTCCAGCCGCTCCACTGTCCCCGACTGTCCGCGAACACGGCATCGATTGCATCGATCTGGTCTCCGCAGCTGTCGCTGACGTCGAGCACGCCGATCTCGACGTCAGCGGAAATGTCCTTGCCGTTATAAAGCACCTTTGCCATTTCGGTCACTTCTTCCAGGGCGGCAGTGATTCTGGCGGGGCCGCCTGCAGATAGGGAATGCGGAGGGTTGTGCCGGCGTCGAACACGACCACTCCAGCATACTTCGGGTTTGCCCGGATGAGTTCTACCGCCTGAAACTCATCATTATAGGCATCAAGCGCCAGCATGTCGAAGGTGTCCCCCTGCATCGTGACGTAGTCGAAGCCCTCTACTCCCATGCCAGCCGCCCCCTATCAGAGAAAAAGTCCTCGATCATCCGCCGCATCTCCGCCGCGCCGCGGCGCAGCATCTGCTCGACGGGGCTCGTGTCGCCCTCCGCGTAAATGACCGGCGCATAAGTAAAGTTGATTTCCTGCTTTTGGTCGTCGCCCTCATTGAGGGTCCCTATTCCAAGCAGCTGCGCGGTGCGCTGCAGAAGGCCAATGCTGCGCGGGTTGCCGGGCTTAATCGGGATCGCCGCCTCAAGTCCCGCTTCACCGAAAATCGCTGGCCGGGCAGAGAAGCCGCCAAGCGCATAGTTTTGCATCTCCAGGTCGGATGCAGATACATTCGATAGTTGCTCCTGCGCCTTACCTCCGCCCCCAAAGAAATTGACAATCCCATTGATAAAGTCAGTAATTGGCTTTGCAAAGGCCGCGATCAGGTCGCAGATCGCCTGAAAAATTGCTCCAACCACCTTGAGCACCGGGCCGAGCACGTTGCCCAGCAGATTTGCCAACGCCGTAAGGAGCGGAGAGATTGCCGTGAGCAACGTCTGCAGAGGCGGCAGAAGCACCTGGACAAATTGCATGACCGGAGTAATCAACGGCTCAAGCACCTGCATCAGGGTCTGCACCACCTGCACGATGATTGGAATAATTGCCTGACCGATCTGCAGCAGCGGCGGCATGATCATTCCGATCAGGTTGCCGAAGAGCGGCATCAGATCCATCACGAGCGGCATAAACGCCACAGCCATGTCTGCAAGGCTGCCGACAAACTGTCCGATCGCCGCCGTATCAAGGCTCTTGATAAAGCCATTGGCCTCCTTCATCGCACCGGCGAGCGCCGGCAGCATGTTTTGCATGATCTCGCCTGCCGTCTGCTGGATATTTGCCTTCAGCAGCTTTTGCTGATTGGCGAAGCTGTCGGAGGTATCCGCGAAATCCCCCTGCGCATCCGCTGTCGCAGAAAGAAGGTAGTTGTAGCGTAGCACGGCCTGATCCGCCTGCGACATCTTATTGTACGCCGTCGAAATGCCCTGACTGAGCGCGTAGGCTTCCAGATTGGCCACCGACATATTGATGCCGAGCTGCTTGAGCGGCTCCGTCTCTCCCGAGATCCCGGCGCGGATCTTCTCAAACGCCTCGTCGCCCGAGAGGTTGTAAAAGCTCGCAACATCCCCCGCGAGGGCCGTGAGGTTCTGGGACATGACCAGCGTTTCATCGCTGGTCAGCCCCATGGATTTGAGCATCGCGCCCACCGTCGAGCTGTACTTTTTCGCCTCAAGCGCGTTCAGGCCGTAGGCCTCGAGCGAACGGGCCGCAAAGTCGTCAATGATTGCGCTGTTTTCCGCGAAGGTCTTGTCGACGACGTTCTGGACCTCCTGCAGGTCGCTCGCGTACTCAAGGCCCGACCGGCCCATCTGTACGAACGCCGCCGACGCTGCGACGGTTCCGGCCAGCGCGGCGATTCCCACCCCTTTTAAGAGGGTGCCCATGAGCTTGAAGGGGGCCTTGAAAGCCGCACCCACCCCCCGCAGCAGTGTCCCCTTCATATTTGCCATCGCGTTGGTCAGCCCGGTCTTCAGGACGGTCTGCGTCGTCTTGACAAACATTTGGGGGCCCTGCTTGAGGGATTGCCACATGAGCGCGAAGCTGCCCTTCATGCTGACGGTGAGCTTGCTGGTCTCCTTGCTTGCTTTGAGCATCGCGCTCTGCAGAGAAGGATCGATTTTGCCGGCGAGTGTTATGACCGCTTTCAATTCTTTTTTTGTCACGCCTCCACCTCCCTTCCGGATCGCGGAATGATCCTTCCCCCCGCCTCACGGCGGGGGCTTCTTTTATTCACCCCGAGCCTCCTTGCCCTTCGCGAATTGTTCCAGTTCAAAGGCTACCGCCTCATAAAACTCAAAGAGATCTCCAAGAGGCATTTCGGCAAGCTCCCGGGCGGAATTTGCCGTGGTCATCGTGAGCTGAGCGATTACTCGTCGGATCCAAGCTCCCTCTGCCCGGGATCCAAATCGAGCAAAAAATCCCTCGTAAGACCTGTCGCTTTCATGGCGTCGGCGCTGGAAAGCCGCATGAGGTCATTGAGCGTAACCCGCGGCATCCGCTTTTTGACGGCCTTGCCAAAGACCGTCAACTGGTAATCCATATCGAGCGCAGGCACGCTCACGGGAATGCCCAGCTGCTTGAGATACTTGGAAGCTTCATGCAGATCCTTCGCGGTCAGCGCGTCAAAATCGTACTCAATCTTGTCGATTTCCTCACCGTCGACCTTAAGCGGGTGTTTTAGTTCCAGCACGTTCTCCGTTGCGGTCTCTTCCGTCTCTCCTCCAAGATCACCCATTGTACGGTTTTCGTCCATATAGATCCTCCTTATTTAATAATCCTGCTGATCCCACCCATGAGATCCTTTCCACCGACGACAAAACGGCCGGCGATCTGGTCGACCAGCAGCGTTTCCTCACCGTCCACGACCTCACGGTAGCGCACGACCGAGTAATCGTACGTCTCATCCCGCGTGCTCCCGGGCTCGGCCTTGCCGCTGCCGATCTTTGTCGTGTGTCCGCGCAGAAAAATCTTTGTGCCGGCGACATACAGAGTTCCGTCACTGGCGCGGCAGTCGAAAGCGAACCGGATTTCCAGGTCGACGTTGTTGCCCACCAGATACCGCTTGTCCGCGTTGGCCGCGCGCACCGCGACCGACGCCGTCATCGCGTTGACCTGCCCGGAGATCGGCATAGCAAAGGTCCCCATGATCCCCGCGCCCTTGATCTCCGTCGTCGGGCGCTCGATATCCGACAGCGTGACGCTCGTCGCGTCTCCAATCTCCCGGCCCCCGGCAAGTACGTTCATGGCGCCGACCGCGCCGGTAATCACCTTACTCATTCTCGTCACCTCCAAAGATCAGCAACAGGCCCTCGGAGGTCCAGCGCACCGACGTCGTCAGGTTCTTGCCCGGGACGGGGTTGCTGATCTCCGTGGTAAACACAAAGTTCCCTTCAACCATATCGTCGAGGCTGTTCCTGCTCTCCTCGAATTCGATCGTGCCGAGGAGCAGCGTGCCGTCCGAGATCATCGCATCCAGCTGGGCCTGGAAGTCATTAAGTATCGTGTCCTTTCGGCTGCGTTTCATCGGCTTGTCAACCTCGTCACCATACCGCCGCTGGAAGAGATTGGCGACGTACCGCACCATTCGCACGTTGACGTCGAAGATGTCCCGCCGGTCGTTCATGACTTTATCGTGAGAAAAGGCCGCCGTGTGGGATCCCCACATCCGCCAGGTTCCCTCCCAGTAGGTCATCGTATCGATACCCGCCGCGTTGAGGAGATTGGCATCCTCCTGATCGTACTGGATCGGGGTTCCATCCGCCAGGCACATCGAGTCAATATCGACCCGCTTATTGGAGGGCGTCTCATAGGGCACGTTGCCGTTCCCGTAGTCAACGCGCTGCATCGTAACCGTGTTGAGAACGCTCGCATGAAAAACCCGCGCGCCTTTTTTCCCACGCGGCCACAAAAGCGAGGCCGTCCCTGCCTCTGTCTCATACGCCGCCTTGGCATCGATCGCCGCAGAGATTGTCTTGGCCGTCCTGCAGTCCAGATCGGCGTTGACATAGGCGTACCAATGCCCATTGACCTTCTCTGCCGAGGCGACCAGCGCCTCATACACTACCTTTTTCTCACTCCACCCGGGGGCGCAGAGAATGGTCGGGACCTCACCCAGATCGTAGTAGACCCGCTTGAGGCCCAACACCAGCGCGTCGACGACATCCTCTTCGGTGACGCTCGCCGGATCCACCTCCGAGTAGGTGACCGTGACCGAGGACAGGCCGCCCTTGAGATCCGTCAGCTGCACGCTCATGCCATCGGCAGAGTAAACCGCAGTGTAGTCCACATCGGCGGTCTTGTCGGCGATCGCCAGGGTAGACAGAATCGCCGTGCTTGTCCGAATCGTCGCCCGGCGCTTGCTGAACTGTACTTCGTCGCTCTTGGTCTGCGCGCCCTTCCCGGTTTCCGGATCCATGGCATTGATCACGACGATCGGTCCTACGCTCTGGACGTTGTTCTTGAAGTGGGCGTACACTGCCTCGGAAAGCTCGTAATTCTCCCAGTCGTCGCTGTATCCGATTTGCTGGATCGCATCATTGTAGCTGTTGATCAGCAAGGGGACATCTTTCCTGCCGGCGTAATCCGCCAGCTGATGCACCGGCGCACGGCCAACGTACACCGGGATCGTCCCGATTCCGGGGGGCGATACATAGTCCCGCGAGGCCTCCGGATCGGCATATGCACCATGCCGGTATTCGCTCATGCTATCACTCCTATTCCAAAAATTTAGCGTATCTGGTTTTTGGGTATGCCCCATCGGAAAGCGTAAACTTTAGATACCCATACCAGTAGGGAAATGGTTGTTCATCATACATGCGTGTTTCCACTGACGATGCAAGTGAGTACCTACCCGCCAGCACCTGTTCCCGCAGCGTGGCCGCCTCCAATCTGTCCAGCAAATTGAGCAAAGTCACATAGCCATCCAAATTCGGGGTGTATTGGATCTGGTTATCCTTTCTCTCCTGATGACCGGGATCGTAAACCGCAGCCGTCACCCGCAATTCCAATCTGGTATCATCATCAGACGAAAGCCGGCGATCAAGGCCGACAACAATGCAGGGAACAATTGGGCGGTCGGGGCCAAGCACATCGCCAGGAGGGATCCACCCAATATAGGCCGACGGCTGGACAAGGCTGTATCCATCTATACGCTCCCCATCCGGAGGACACTTCAACTCCATGCCTTTCAACGCATGGGACAAATAAAAATCCCGAATGGATTGCAGGGCCGTAACGACTCTATCCATGACTACCTCCTAACATTTTGCTGCATCCCGACTACAGAGTTAATCAACTCAACTTCAACGCGCTTTGCCATTTGTTCTTCGATATAATTCCGGATTTTTTCTGAAACCACGGGGTTCATCATCATCTGAGGTACCGAAATAGATGCAAGCGGTTCTATCCCTTCTTTTTTAGAGTTTTTTGATGAGGGATATCCTGTACGGCGGGCAAAGAAGAACGGGATCTTATCTCTGGACGACCTTGACGTCGGCATGAGAAAGGCATTTTTCTTTTCCATAGGAGGCGTCGGGTTATCGCCGAATCTTTTACCCCACCTTCCTCCGATCTGCTGAAGGCCTCTTGATCTTGTAATTGAGACTTTTGACATTACGCCCAACCTGGAAGCACCATAAAGAGGCTTACTTGGCGTATGAATAAATCTCACCAAGTTGAGGGGGTTGCCAACTACCGTTATGGAAATCTGTTCATTTTCTTCCTGACCGACCCTCACAAAGCGTCGGCGCTCCCTTGTAATTGCAGACCTCACCATACTGGGACTAATTGCATATATTTTGGGGATCTGTCGAATTATTTCTGCTTTGGCGTTGTCTCTCACTCTAAACAAAATGCGTCCAACGGTTTTTTGTATTTCTGCTGGAGATCCTTCCAAGACCTCTACTACCCTGTTGAGCGAAGAAGCATCCACATAAATATAGCCTACCGTCTCTGACATCATATTCCTCCCTGAGCTGCCGTCAGCGTGATCTGCGTCACCCCGTCCTCATCGATGATTCCCGCGATCACGTATGGCCTGCCGTCGAAGTCCACCGCGCGGCCGGGTGTGAGCTGCAGGCCGGCGAGCTGCCCAGCCTTTGCAAAAATCAGAACATCCCCGTCGTAGAGGCCTCCGGGGGCCTGCAGGGCGTTCTTCTGCAGCTGGTCGTTATCAACGACCAGCTGCAGCACCCGGCCCGCGAAGCGGTGCACGGAGGCCATCTCGTCAAGATTGAAGATCGTCTTCAAATCTTCAAGCACCTGGTCCCGCAAGCTCATCAGATTCCTCCACGGCCGGGACGGCCCAGCCGTATTTCCAAGTCCTCCGATTCTTCCTGCAGCTCCCGTTCTTCCGATGTCTCGCCATCCGGCTCAGGTCCCGGGAGGGCCGCTCCCGCCTCGCTCGGGCCGACCTGCTCCGCGTTGCCGGCAGCGACGATCGCGCGCTCGAACTCTTCATACAGCGTGATCATTTCGCCGGCAGGGAAAACTCTTCCGTCGTGGATCAGCGGGTTTGTCAATCTAATCATCGCCGCACCTCACAGCTTGACGAGCGCCAGCGAGGCCGCGGTTGCTTTCGGCTCGATCGCAACCCCTGCGATGATCGCCCCGGA
Organism: Anaerotruncus sp. DFI.9.16; assembly: GCF_024461615.1. Lineage (NCBI taxonomy): Bacteria > Bacillati > Bacillota > Clostridia > Eubacteriales > Oscillospiraceae > Anaerotruncus > Anaerotruncus sp. DFI.9.16. The sequence continues at coordinate 46,260 of NZ_JANFZX010000010.1, read as the reverse complement.
GGCAGGTTTCGTCGCCGTGAGGCGTTTATTGGTGGTGTCCCAATACACCGTCTGCCCGACCTCAAATGCCGCACTTGCCTCGGCAGGCATCTCATAGACGCCCTCCAGGCTGATGACACCGGTCTCTCCTGCGGAAATATCCACAGAGGCAACTCCGATCCGGTCGGAGATGACCACGACATCACCGTACGCGATCTTCTCCGATCCGTCATTCTTGTAATTGATGTTTTCGCCCTTCTGAACATACGTCGCCATCATTCTAATCCTCCCCTCTTATTCCTTTCCCGGATTTTTGACAAGGCCCCGATAACCAAGCAGCGTAATCCCGCGGTCGCCGTAGATGCGGTAGCGGAATCCGAGCCGGTCAAAGTCGGCCTGCATCTCAACCGCCGGCGTCTCGACGCCGTTGAGGTAATCAACCTCGACCGTATCTGCCATCCGGGGATCTGCCGCGAAGTAAAAGGGCTGCGCGCCCGAATCGACATCGAGTTCCGCGTCTACGACCATCTGCATTTTGTTGCGGAATACGTTGGCCACGCCCGAATTGCTGCCGCTCGGATCTGCCAGCGAAGCGAGCAGTGCCTCGATTGTGGTTTCGTCTGCCGAGCTTGTAAGCACGTACGCCGGCGAAATGTTCATCGTGACCTTGCCGCCGAGATCCTTCTGGCGGCGCATGAGCTTGCGGGCCTCTGCGAATGCGGCCGTGCCAGGCACCGCGCCCGTGCAAAGGTTCTTGTGCGCCGCGCTGAAAAGTGTGTTGCCGTCGTACATCGTCGGATTATCCTTGAGCAGTCCGTAAACCGCCTTATTGATGCCCCGCTGGAATGCCATCGTCAACGCCGTCAACGTGCGGGTGACCATGCCGATGTCGTCATTGATAAACATCTGTCGGGAGAAGGTCACCATTTTGCCGAAGGTAAGCAGTTTTTTCTGCGCGACTTTCTTGTCGGAAAGGCGCGCCTCCTTAAATTCGCCGGTCTGCTTGATCTCATCCAGTTCGCCCGACTCGCTGATCTCGTAGACGTCGGTCGGGCGGAAATCCGTCAGGCTTCCCTTCGTCGTCCAGTACTGAAAGGTGGTCGGGGCCGCCTCGTGCGCTGCCAGCACCACCCGATCAGCGACGCTGGCCGCGATTGCCGAGAACGCGCTGTCCGGAGTTAACGATCGTTTCCAGAGTTCGTCCCGGCTCATACGGTTCGCGCCGCTGACTCCGGAACGCATCAGGCATTCGGCCGCGATCGCCTGCAGGCTCATACCGCGGAACTCTTCCGCGCCCGGGGCCGGCTTCCTTACGGCAAGCCCCTCGCGCATCAGCAGCCCGTCGACAGCCGCCGCCCTGGTCTTATCCACTTCATCGGCGACGATTTCCACGCAACGCGCGCCGGTCGCAACCGGCTGGCCGCCGGGCCGCCTTGCCAGCGCCTCCAGTACGCTGGTCTGCACTCGCTCCAGCGATTCTCCGCTGCGGATATACTCCGTCGAATCGAGGCCGAAACGGCCACAGAGGGCCACGATACCCGCCGCGCGGGTGCGCTCCTCTGCGATCGGATCCGGATTGGGCGCATTGGGTTCTACGGATCTCGCAGCCCCTTCTGGCGCTGCCGGTACTGCGGGGGCAACTGCGGGCTGCTCTGCGGTGGGCTGGTTCGCCGGTGCCGCCGCTCCCCTGATGCCATTGTTCATCTCGTTTTCATCCATTTGATTGTCCTCCTCATGATCAAAATTTTTACCGAGCCCGACCGTAGGATCGGCCGGCACCGGCTCCAGACTGATTTCATGCGGCGTCCATTGCGCCGCCAGGTACATCGGGCCGGTAAACCGGCCGTCTACACTCCTCTGCCCCGGTTCGAGCCGCGTCCATGCCCTGACCGAGTAGCCCACGGACACCCCGTTGAGCATCCCCTGATCGAGTTTGGATTTGAGGCGCTTGCAGGATTCATCCTCCTCGTCAAATTCAATCTCCGCGCGACAGACGCGGTCGGTCTCGTCAAGCCATGCGCGCAAGACCCTGCCGATCGGCACCCGCCCGTAATTGGGGTCGTTCCCATGGGAGAAGAGCAGCGTTCCGACGTCTCCAAATCTGCTCAGGTCAACCGCGCCGGGTTCGTGTAGCAGGACCTCGACATCTCCCCATCTTGCATACGGCTCCTCGCTCGAAAAGGCAAGCTCGTACCGGTTTGTCTGCCCGTCCACGGCGCGGCACATCAGGTTTGCACTGCGGTACATCGAGGTATTGGCGGCGGGCAGGCGCTTTTTATTCGGCATCGCTTTCGTCCTCCTTTTTGGTTGGTATCTGTTTCCCATTATTCAGGACCTTTTTGGCCTGCTCTTCATCAAAGGGAAACGCCGCGGTCAGGATCGCCAGCGCGGACTCATACGGGAACGCTCCAGTGACCACCAGCTGAACGATCGCGATCAGGCTTTCGATCTGCGCTCCGTTGAGCGAGATGCTCTGAATAGAATCGCCCTGCGAGGCCACCTCCGCCGCCGTGGACTCGTCCGAAGCCTTCGTTTCCTTGCTGGACTCTTCCGGCGCGATATCCTCTTCTTCCGAAGTCTCCTCCTGTTTTCCATGCCACTCTAAAAGGGATTGTGTCAGCTCCAGTTCCACGGCCCGCTGGCGCAGGACATCGCGGTAATCCTTACCCTTGCTTGCACAGATCTCTTGCAGCGTCGTCTGGCAGCTGTCGAGAGCCTGCTTATTGGCGTTCGCCTCCTTGAGCGGATCGATCCAGTCCCACCCGCTGGCGATCCAGATGTGCCGCAAGTACCGATCCCGGTCTGAGAAGTAGCCGGGTATCTGCAACTGCCCGCTCAGGATCATCCAGTCAAGCCACTCTCCATAGACCTCGTCGCAAAAGTGATCGATCAGATATCGCTGCAGCATCCTGTATGTTTTCTGGTCCTCGAGCAGCCCTTGGCGTGCCGAGGAGTAGTTGACCTGCGACATGTCCCGGGAGACGGATTCATAGCTGAGCCCAACTCCGCCGCCGACGAGGCGCTGCGTTGTCTTGACCATTGGATCGACGGTGGAGCTCGTGCCGGCCGGCGCGATGGTTGATACCTTCTCCCCGGGTCGCAGGTAGGTGACCGTCCCCTGCTCGAGGATCTCCGGATCGGCTTCCTCGTTCCTCCCGGGCACCGGATCTCCCCCGCCGCGTCCAAGCGCGGAGATGCCGATCCCGCCGCCTCCGTCCGATTCGACGACCACAGAAAGATGCGCCAGCACGCGCTCTTTTTCGACCGCGGCGTCGACCAGCTCGTTCACGTCATCGATGCGTGGCAGCGACGCCGCGGCCGGTGTCATTTCCCGCGTCTGACTGGGCCGTGTGAGATAGGGCAGGTAGATGACGCGATCCGCGGGTACCCGGTCAGTCCGTACGCGCATCCCCCATGCATTAAAAACTCGGATATGATAGGCGACTGGGCGTCGATACTCATCCACTTCAATCCCGCCTATCACACGGTTCCCGTTGCACATCGGCAGAGTGCCGTCCAGATCATCCACTTCCAGCAGCTGCAGCTTAAACGCGCCTTTGTCAAACACTTTGAGTATCAGGATCCCACCGTCGACGAAGCGCCGGCGAACGATCATTGCCTCGATTTCGCCCATGCCAAACCGCCCTGTGATCTCGCAGTTGCCCGGCCGGCTCCACTCCCGCCAAAGCGTCTCGATTTGCGTGTTGAGATCCTCGTCCTCTTTTCCGTTGGATCCGAGTACCTTCGCCTGCAACACGATTCCCGTCCCGACAACGTTGCGCTCAAATGCCAGGATCTCCGCGCCCATAATGTCCGAGTTCCGCTCAAGGTCGCGGCTTCGTGTCCGGACGATGTCCCGCGATGCGCTGTTGGCCTGTTCACCCGTTGCGTTGACCGTGGTCCAGTTCGCACTGCGCGGGCCGCGGTCGGCGGCCGTGTAAAAGCCGCGCCCCAGCTGGCGGTAGACATCGCGGTGGTATGCCCATTTTGGCGCGACTCCATAAGCCATCCGTTTCAGCAGACCCATATCCTTTGCCAAATCATCACCTCCTCCGGCCCAAAACGGCCACTGTCGAGCGCGGGCGCTCCAACCGTGAGATCTCTTTACTCAGGTCGGACTCCTGCTTGTAGAGCGTAGCCAAATCCCCATACCGGACCGTCCTCTGTCCAATCCGATACTCCTGCGCCCCGTTTTCGATCTTATTGATCGCCTGCAGGACAGCCGTGTGGCGCGCCTTGAGTTCCTCCAGTATCATTACCATCCCCTCCATTTCCTGCGCCTGAACGTATTGCCGCTCCCCATCGGCCGGTGCTGCGCCGGTTCGGCGCGCTGATAATGCTGCGATTCCTGCTGCACGGCGGGCTGCCGCTCCTGCCGTGCCTGGTTAGCGCTGAGGGTGCGCAACCCATAGACGTCGGCGGCGCAGGCGGCATATACTTCGCAGTCCAGATAGTGGTTGTCCGCTCCGGTCACCTTTGGCCTCCAGCGGCTCACCAACCGGCCGCGGTCCCGCTCGATAACCTTATGCTCGGCGGTCACCATTTCCGCATACTCCGCGTCGCATTTGTCGTGCAGGTACCAGCCGCCATTCTCCTCATCCCGGAAGAAGCGGGCAAAGATCATATCCTTGTAAAAGTCCGTGTCCACCATAATCAGCGTCATGCCCCGGGAGATCCCGTCCCGGTCGATCGTCGTCGCCCGATATTTGGTCAGCATCCTGTTTGAGGAGCCTTTGATCGGCACCGCCCATTCGCGGTTGATCGCACAGAAATTGTACACGTCGTCCGTCTGGTCTCCTGAGTCCACGCAGCAAAGGTTGACCTGATACCGACCGCCTGCGGGATCACGGTACCATGCGTTCATGACCTGCTCGATCTCCATCCAGGTAAACGCCTGCCCGTGCGCAACGTTGAAGCTCGTCATGTTCGGCATCCAGGCGCGGACCGTCCAGTAAAAGCTCTTTCGCTGCACGTCCACTCCTCCCGTCAACATGGCTGCGCCTGTCGGGACCGTCATCGCGGGATACTGGCTCTGCCGTTGCAGCAGCTTCTCGGCATCCATCTGGCTTTCGACCTCGCGGTAGGGCTCCGCCAGCCAGGAGTTGATGAAGTTCTGCAGGAGCTCCGGATAATCCTTGCTCTTGAGGAACTCCGCCGCGATATCCCCAAATTTTATCCAGGGAGAATAGAAGGTATTGAAATGGAACGCAAGGCGCTTCCGGCTCCCATTGGATCGCGTGACCTCCCAGTGACAACTCCTGATCATGTCTGCCTTTTCGGTCTCGGTGATAACCGCGCCGCAATTCGGGCAGCAGTAGACCGCCTCCTTGCGTGCCCGTTCTTCGTCTGCGCCCTCCGGCCATTTGAGCTGCTTGAACTCAAAGCCCCAGCTCGTTCCGCAGTGAGGACAATCCACAAGGCACTCCATCTGCGTGTCGGCTTTCAGCCAGCTCTGCCAGATCGGCCCCTGCTCAAAGACGGGCGTCGACGCACGCATCGTTTTGCGGTTCGCCGGGTAGGTCTTTTGCCGCTCCATCGCCAGCGCGGCGGGCGAGGCCTCCTTGCCCGCCCGGGCGGGGAATTTATCCTCCTCGTCGAGGAAGACGTTCTTGACCGGGCGGCTCGCGAGGTCGCTCGGCGAATTCGCGCCGACAATCCCCACGTAGACTCCGCCTGTAAAGTTGAGGTCGAGCCGCTTGCTGTTCTCGTCGTAGCGCCGGCGAAGCTCGGGACACGCCCGGATCATCGGCTGGATCCGGTGATCGCTGACCGATTCGGCCAATTCCTTTTGCGGATAGACCACCAGCATCGGCGCGGGATCGTTGCAGATCGCGTATCCCATCATATTGAGCATCGCTTCCGTGCCGCCGACCTGCGTCGGCTTTACCAGGATGATTTCTTCAACGTCCGGCGCGGTAAAGGCGTCCATGATCTCACGCAGATACGGGGTAAAGTCGGTGCGCCAGCGCCCGGGCTTATTGGATTCCCCGCTAGTCAGGACACGGTTGGCGTCGGCCCACTCGCTTACCGTCAGCCGACCCGGAGGGCGCAGCGCCTGCAGCGCCTCCATAATCCAATTCGGGATGACCCTGCCTGGCATCAAATCGCCACCACGGTACTGGTCTTTGCGTCGTACACGCCCTCAACCGCCATCTGCTCGAGCATATCCTTGACGCGCTCGTCAATCGTCCTGTCAATCTGGCGGCCCCGGTCCGCGTCGACGTAGGGAGACGCCATCAGACTCAGTTCGTGCCCCAAGCCGAGCAGTGAGTGTTTGAGCACGATGAAGTACTTTGCAAGCTCATCCACAACCATCGCCCGCTCCAGGTACATGCCGCTGTTAAACCGATTGCGCAGCCGCGCAGCCTCCAGCTGTGCCTCTTTCAGCTGCGCCTCGTAGTGTACCTTCTGCTGAGCAGGCGTCAGCTTTGAGGGATCGCTTGCCGCAGCCGCCGCGAGCTTCTCCCCCTCCTGCTTGCCACGCCAGTCAGTGACCGCACGGATGTCCCAGTATCCATGCTTATAGCGCGGGCACCCGGCACGCATCCAGTTGGAGAGTGTCGCCGACGTCACACCGAAATACTCCGCCGTGAGCCGCGTACAGGCGATGATCGCCCCGCTCTCAAAATACAGCTCATCCTTTTCCGCCATTATTCCACTCCTCCCCTGTCCCCCCGTGACCATGCCTTCCGATTCCTCTTCCATCCCATCCAGCGCCAACCACCACAGGACAATTTTTCGTCACTTTGCCGATCCCAGCCGCCCCGGCCCCGGGCCGGTCCTGCCGCGTGGGCGTTCGGCATTCTTCACAAAATTCGGACGTAATCTGGTGGACAAACCCCGATCAAGATTTCAAACCACTTTTTTGGTTTTCAATGCGGGTGATTGCCGGGCCTCGCAAGACCCGCGTGCGGGGTACCCCCGGGGAAGTACCTTGACGCATACGGCAGGCTGGCAATATCGCGACGGCTCCTGCTCGGAGACGGTGGAAAACGCCCGCCCAGGGGCCTCAGCGTTGATGCCTGGTGGATAACTTTCGAGCGGCAATTTGAATCCATTCCGGAGACTTGAATCCGGCATGATTTGAATTTGGGCATCAAAAAAGAGACACACCCTTTCGAGCGCATCTCTCTAAGCATTATTATACGTCAAGAACGGTATGGATTTCAAGTGGACAAATGCGGACAAACCCGGACATTTCCGGACATTTGCGGACACCTACCCCATGAAATACCCGCTGAATCGATCGAGGTCTCGAATCGCGGTGCCCAGCCGCCGGCGCACGGTACGCTCGCACACACCGTACTCTGCCGAGAGCTGGGCGTTGCTCTTTCCCTCGAGGTACTTCCGTTCGAGCAGCTCCCGCCGCTCATCGTCGGAGACCTGGTCGAGCGCGGTTACCAGCTCCCGCCGCAGGTCGTTGGCCTCCGAGGCGAGCTGCTCGCACTCCTGCCGCACGGCGATCGCCGTCTCCTTGATCACGTCCGGCTCTCCCCGCCGACGCCCAGCCTGCACGATGCCGCCCGTGCCCTCGGCCATGCTATCCCAGCGGTCCGCCTCTCTGCACTTCCGCGCGAGTCTATCAATCGCTATGGCATATTTCCTCAGCTTATTCTTCTTTTCTTCGAGCGTCATAAAAGAGAGTCCTCCTATTGGATAGTATGGAAGGGATATGGAGCGGAGATTCAACACAAAAGCCTATGGATAGTGGATTTGTGGAGACGTTTCTAACGTTGGAGGCTACCAGACGAACTTTTCCTAGCGTTTTTCAATGCTAGGGGAAAGTTCCGGTGACATCCTCCAAGCTGGCATCGTCTCCATCAAGGGCAGGGGGAGTCGGGGGAAAGAAGGCAGAATTGCTGCCCGACCTCCGTAAAGCCGACGTCCATGTACTCGTTGAAGCGGGCGTTTTTTTGCTTGCGGAATCCGTAGTGATCCTGCAACTCCATTGAAAACTTGGTTGTGGAGAGCGGGTACCGTTCTCCATTCTGCTCGCACCAGCGCCGGTAGACCCCGTATAAAACCATCGCCTGCAGCGAGTTGCCCGGGGCGCGTGTCAGGCAGTCCTCAACAAACTGCTGCATCCTGTCCATGTCCTTGCGATACTCCTCGTTGGCGTAGTCCACCGCCGCGCACGGCGGCAGCCCCTCGTTATACCAGCCGATCGCGCCGGCGATCGCCCAGTTGAGGATGCCCGATTTTTCCTCGCGCAGTTTATCCCCCAGCCGCCGATCAATTTTGTTCGCCGGGATCTGCGCCGTGAAAGGAATCATCTTGACGCGCCTCCAGATGCCGTCGTCCGAGCCGGTGATCTTTGGCCGGACGTTGGTTCCCATCATGATCTTGAACTCGGGGCGATATTCGATCTCGGCCTTATAGAGCATCCGGGCCGTAATCTTTTCGCCGCCGGTCATCTGCTTTACGATCCCCTCGTCGAGGCGGCAGCCGTCGTTGGGCTCGCTCGTCGTAACGAGGCGCGCGCCTTTAAGCCGCGCGACATCCGAGCTCGCGCCCCTGCTCCCGCGGTCCTTTTGCATGACCGTTTCAGCTTGGCTGTTCTTGGCGTAGTCCCCCATGATCGAGCTGATCGTGTCAAGGAAGGTGCTTTTGCCGTTTTTGCCGTTGCCGAAGAGGAAAAACACACACTGTTCGATCGTCGAGCCGGTCAGGCAGTAACCGACCGTGCGCTGCAGGTACAGTTGAAGTTCCTGATCTCCCCTCGTGACGTCCTCGAGGAAGTGGATCCAGCGGGGGCACTTGGCGTCCGGATTGAAGTCTACGTCGGCCAGCATCGACAGCATGAGCTTGCGGCTATGCGGGCGCAGGCGGCCTGTCTTGAGATTGATCACACCGTTCTGCACATTGAGGGCATCCTTATAGCGGTCAAACTCGTTGGGCAGCATCGGTATGCCCTCGAGGTGCTGCGCCTCCTTGATCATGGCCTCCTTGCTCTTGGAGCTGCGTGTACGCCGCACGAGCTTGAGCAGCGGCGCGGCCTCGTCGTCTGGTTTGCGCTTTGCCTCCCCCTCCATCTCGTCGAGCAGTTCGTCGGCCCGCCGTTTGACCTCCCCGGTCTGATCCTCCTGCCATCGCTTCCCTGTCCAGCAATACCACACCTTATCAACGTGGTCATAGCGCAGGTCCTTGTAGTTGGCGTCGCGGAACCGATGCGCGTTGCCGGTGTCGTCGTGCGTATACTTCGTGGGATTTTGAGGGATGACCTGGTCTTCCTCCTCCGCAGGCAGGTCGGAGGCCGCCGCGGCCGATTTGCCCGGGGGCGGCGGGGGCGGCTCGTCCGGCATCGGCGGCTGCAGGGAATCACTTGGCCGGTCATAGGGAACAAACACGTCTTTATGCCCCCTGCAGGCGATTTCCACCGTCCTCTGGCCGTAAGTCTTGCCTCCGCCGACCGAACGGTCCCATTTGGGCCGAAAGAGCGCAGATCGACGGAACATACGGTCCACCCGGTCCGGGTCCGCGCCGTACCAAAATGCCAGATGATTGGCCAGCCGCATATCGATTGAGGATTGATCGGGCGTACCGTCCTTGCGCTGTGGCACCTCTGCAGCAGAATAGGTCCCGTCATAAAGCCGCCGGAATGCCTCTCCGTTTCTGGATTTGTAGGCGATCTCCAGGATCTCCTCGTCCGAGAGATCGCGGACCGCTTCCCTCTGAGCTGACGCCGCCCTCTTTTGAGTATCCGCAGGAGATACAGACTTTGTTTGCAACTTCGTCTGCTCGGGCGGAGTATCATCGAAGTACCGCTTATAAAATGCGTCGAGCTCCTCGGTGCAGTCGCGCAGAGGATATGCGTCGCCATCCGGATCAAGGTAGGCGTTGCCCGTAACGGTAAAATACCGGCCGCTGTCGTAGACCTCGAGGCCGAGCATCGGCAGCTTGCGGCCGGTCCCGGGCAGCTTGCCGCGAAAGAGGATGTGCACGCCGGTACCGGAAGGGGATATCTCCGTATAACTCCGAAACGTCTCGACGATCTCCCTGGCCAGCTCGGATAGCTCCCCGCCGTCGACGCAGTGATCGATGTCGATCCCCGCGATGCCATTGGCAAACTCGATCCCGATGCCTTTGGCCCAGCCGAGGGAAACGGCCTTGACCGCGGCCTCGAAACTCCCCCATGTCTCCGGCTTGTTGCAGGAGGCAAACGTCAAATCGCCGCGTTCGTCCGGGAAGGGGCAGAGCGGGGCCTTGTCGGGGAATCTGTGGCAGACCCACTGGCGCAGGCTTCGCAAGCCCTCTGGGACTCTATCGTACACAGTATCACATCCGATCGTCTATCGTTATGCGGGATGATATTGGGCGGGGTCTCCGCACCCCACGTAATTACCGACAAAGACCCGCTGTTTTCCCTCGTCGGTTTTGAGGGTCAGGCGCGCGATACGCCCAACCAGCTGGTCACGCACCTTGTCGACCTCCTCCGGGCCTCTCACCCGAAGGCCAAGCCGCAGAAAGTCGTCCATCAGCCTGCGTGGCAGCTGGTCTTCGTAGAAATACCGCGTTGCAAGGCTCTGACCGACCTGGTCCCCCGCGATGATCATCCAAGTCAGCTCGCATACAGTAAGACCGTCCGCTTTTCCGCGGCCGGCCTCACATTTTGCGGCAGTGACGATAGCGAGCTGATTGCCGTCCTGCAGCACTTATCTCACCTCCGATGCGTCCTGCTGTATCATATCCATCAGATCCAAGCCCCGCCTGTACCTGCCCAAAAAGCCTCCATGCTTCGGGCGCGCCGGCGTTTTCCGCCATCATCGTTCCCGCCTTGTCCAATGTCTCCTGTATGGCACTCAAGAGCTTCAAGTGCCGCTGAGTTGACGCTGGATCCTCAATAGAGCGGTCGGTATATGGGACGTGGGTTTTCCTTGCCTGTTTTTCCCCGACCTTCTTTTCGGTTTTTTTACCGGGCTTTATGTCGGTACTTTCCTTCGATGAAATCATGTGCTTCCCTCCCCATCCGTGAGGCTCCGGCTCAATTTTCGCGCGGAAACAGAGCCCCAGAGCCTGCGCTTTCGAGCGGATCGATATCTCTGATCGACCGAGGTCGGCTGCGATCTCCGCCGCCGATTTATGTAAGGCGACCATCTGCCGCAGTTTGACGACCTCGTCCGGGTCCCAGCCCTTACGCTCCGCGCTCATTTCCGACCTCATCTCCCAAACTATGCATCAGTTTGATCTTATATCGCGGCTTCTCCCGATGGAGCAATCCCGCCACCAGGTGAGTTGCCGCAAGCACAATCGCTATCCCACATGAAAGAGAAATACCCACGAGGAAATAGTACACCATGAAGTTCATAAATTTGTCACTCCTTTTGACGCGCTTCTGTGGTTTGTAGCCGGCAGGGCCCGCCTTCCTTTCTGGCGGAAGCGTATGAATCGTGCTGCAGCTAATCATCGTCTTCCTCCCCTGGCAGTTCGTAGTCGCCGGCGATTGCCAGATTGGCGGCACGGGCTTCCAGCTGGCTCAGCTCCGCCTGCAGCTCGTCCAGCCGCCTCCTGCAAGCCTTAATTCCCGTGGCCGCGCAATCCGGGGCAGAGAGCTCGATGATCGACTTATAGATTCGATAGGCGGATCCCACCGCGTCCAAGAAGTCCGCAGTCGCATCCCGGGTTACTTCCTCCGGCAGAGCCTCGACACTGTTTTTTTCCGCGTCCTCGAGTTGATTACGCAAGGACATATTTTCCCGTCGCAGTTCAAAAACTCTCTTGAGCTTGTCCGTCAGCTCCTGGTCGATTCGGTCGTACTCCTCCTTCATCTCATGCCGTGCAGCCTCGAACGCCTCCTGCCGAATTTTCTCGCGCTCTTCGTCGTCGACTTCAACGACGGCAACGTCGATTGGTTCAAGCTCAAGCTCCCGTACCCGGCTTTCAAGTTCTGAGATTTGGCGCGCCCGAGCTGCCGCGCGTTCCCGCTCGACCCTCAAGCTTTCCTCTACCTGACTGGCCCGAAGTCTTTCGTCGGCGAGCTGCTTGACGGCTTTGTTGCGCTCCTTCACCACTGCCTCAAACTCCCGCTTGCTCATCTCGTCGACGGTCTTTTCCTCGCCATTTACAACATGCTTCTTGGCAAGAAAATCTTCGCGCTCGGCGTCGGGAACCTGCAGAAGGGCCACCAACTTGGTATAGCTCAAATTCCCAACCGGTTGGGAATTTGAATACTGCATGGCGATGTTCATAAAGTTCGTAGCCGTCTGCTGGCTGAACTCCACGGTATCCCTCAGCCAGTTGGTCCATTGCCCATGTGGCAGTTTTTGCTTCGCCTCGATGAGGCGGCGGCCGATCTCGATGATATTCTGCGCGGTCTGCTGCTTATAGAAATTGATCTCAGCCGTAATCGTATCAATCGTGCGCGGCGCGGGCTGTCCAACATCCACAGGAACAGGGGGGGCGGCCGGTGCCGCCATCATGTCCCGAACACTGAATTTCGCCATGCTCAGTCCCTCCCCTCGAGATATTCGGCCACCAATCGAAGGTAGTCCTTTGAAGCCGTGCAATTGGGGGAGTAATCCAGCAGCGGCCGCCCTGCATAGGTGGTTTCGGTCACCTTGACGGTATTGCGGATCTGTGTCTCAAAGACGGGATAGGGCTGTTCCTGCCGCATCCAGTCGTCCCCCTCCCGGCTGACGCGATTACGCTGGTACATGGTGAAAAAGCAGCCCGCCAGCCGCAGACGGTCGTTGCTGGTGCGTATGTCGTCGATCTGCTCGACGAGCTCCTGCAGGCCGTCGAATGCAAACCGGTCGATCTTGACCGGGATCAGGACGTCATCGCTGGCCATGAGCGCGTTGATCACGCTGATATTGATATCGGGCGCGTTGTCGATGACGCACCAGTCGTATTGATCGGCGACGACCTCGAGGGAGCTGCGCATCCGATAATCCCTTGTGCGGCTCGTATCCACCAGCAGCGAGCTGTTGGCGGTGAGCAGACCCATGTTTGCGGGCACCAAATCGAGCCGGGCGTATTGGGAATGGCGCACCACCTCGGCGATCGGCATCGCGCGGCCGGTGAGAACGTCGGCCACGCTTGGCAGGTCGTAGCTGTGCAGCCCGAAAAACTTCGAGGCATTCCCCTGCTTGTCGTTGTCGATCAGCAGGACGCGGGCTTTGTAGTTCGCGGCCAGAATATGGGCAATGTTGATCGCGCTGACCGTCTTTCCCACTCCGCCCTTGAGGTTGATGATGCTGATGACTCTCATGTTGTCTCCTCCCGGATACGGCGTTGCCGCCGCACTTAAAATGGTAGATCGTCCGCGGGGGCGGACATCTCTGAAAAATCACCGCTCACGGGGGCGGGCGGCGTAGCTTGTCCGTTGGTTTCAGGCGGCGGATCCGGCAAGCCCCTTCCGTCGTCCGCCCTCTTGCTGTCGCCGCCAAATTCGACGTGATCGACGATCAGCTCGACCGCACGGCGGCGGGCTCCGTTGCGGTCGTCGTAGCTGCGGGTTTCAAAGCGACCTTCGACGATGATGAATTTGCCTTTTGTGAAGTACTTACAGACGAATTCCGCCGACTGCCGCCAGGCGATCACGTCGAAGAAATCCGCTGTGCGTTTCCCATCCACAAGGTAGGGCCTGTCCACTGCCAGGCGGAAGCGGCACACCGAGATGCCGTTGGGCGTATGCCTCAGCTCCGGAGTCTCAACCAGCCGCCCGGTCATGACTGCTTTGTTCATCCTTTTCTTCATCCTTTCCCCAGCTCATGATGCAATTCAGTGCAGCCGCGTTGATCCGCGCCCTGCGCTTTTCAAGCTCTTCGGGCGAGGCGTCTCGATAGCATGTGTCAAAAAAGCGCACCTGCGTCGATCCAACGGCCATTTCCTTGACCACTTTCCCCGAGTAGAGATACTCCAGCAGCTCCGGTCCAGAGCGCGGCCGCTTTTCCATGCCATCACCTCGCTTTATGTTATGACGTGGACTTCCTCAATCTTGCCTGTCCCGCTGTTTTTCGACCTCGTCAATTCTCTGCTGCGCATACAGTACAATGGATGTCAGGTTATTCAGAGCCTCCTGCGCCTCGCTCACCGCTTTGCGCATGGCGGGCAGTTCCTCCGGATCCAGTTCGCGGTCACGGTAGATCTCTTTGATTGCCGCGTAGGCCCCCGAAACGCCGTCCTCTGCGAGCGCAAGGGAAAACATCATGTCTCCCACCGACTCTGGCTCGAAAAAATCCGGAAGATATTGGCCGAGGCGTGTCTTGTTTTTGAGATGCCACAAGGCAAGGTATTTCGTGTCGTACGCCGTGCACATCCGGTCCACCACGTCATCCGGCACCGGGGCCTTGTCGTTTTCGTAGTCGCTCAGCTGCCGGACCGATACCCCCAGCGCGCCGGCCGCATACTCCTGCGTCAGGGAGGCGTTTTCCCTGCACATCTTGTAATAATTCTTGCAGCAGTCGCTCATGGCCTAAACCGCCTCCTTGTGCGATAATATGTACATGAGGGGATCGATCTGGAGTGCCCTGCAGACGGCTCGCTCAAATGCGTCCGAGGCGGCCTTGGTCGTGCCGCACATGTATTTGCGCACGGTGCTGCCGGCATATCCGGTCGCTCTCCCCAGATCTTCGGAATCCCAGCGGCGGATATCCATCTGCTTCCGGATCTCCCCGCGCAGCTCTGGAGACGAGATCATCCGTCATCCTCCTCCGTGCCGGCAGGCAGACGGTAGTAGTTCGCATCCGCCCGCTTGATCTTCCGGATGCCGATTTCACGCAAATACCTGCCGAACGTCGAGACGGTCTCCGAAGGTTCCGCCATATCGCCGCACCACTCGACGTAAGCGTCGTACAACTCCTGTGCGCGAACCTCTCCTTCGTTGCCTCCGGCCTCAACGTAGGACCGCAGAAACGTCCGAATATTCGTGGCGGTCAGCTGAGGCGCGTCACTGAAAAGCAAGTCGAGATCGACCTCCCCCACCAGAATCCCCTGCAGGACAACCCGATGCAGCTCTTCACGGCGCGCGGCGGACATCCGGATGCTGTTGGCGTAATAGATGATCATCTGGAGCTTCTCCATGTCTAGGGCCACTCTCATATGCTGTCGCTTCCTTTCGTGATTTTGGCCAATGCGCCAAGCCGATAAAAGGTAACAATTGTTGACTTTTTCGGCAAAAAAAAGTAAAATAGACCTGACGGACCGCGTTTGACAGAACATGGCGTTACAACGTATGGGAAGTACGTATTTTGGGTGCTGTTTCTGGCGAATCGGATGTGTGGAACGGCCCGTCAGGTCGCGCAACGAGGACAATTTGACCGCAGCTTTTGGCAGGGCGCTGGTCAGGTTGTTTTTTCGTCGCATATTTTACTGTGCAATTGCATTATATTCTTATATCAGAGTTTTGTCAATGCTTTTATTCTGATTAAAGAGTGTTTTATTGGGGGTGAAATTTATTGCTGATATAGGGTACCGCGTCCATGAGATACTGAAAGAGAAACACCTGACTGCAGCCGCACTAGGCAAATATGCCAACATCAGTACCGGAAACATCAGTGACTGGAAGAGAAAAGGAACCAACCCATCATCTGACAGGCTTGCTCTTATATCGGAATTTTTAGGCGTCTCTCTGGAGTATCTTATTACCGGAAAAGAAAAAAGCTCACCACCCCTCCGGGATGACGAGCGCGAACTGCTCAAGTACTACAATGCACTGACAGAACTGGAGCGCGGAAAGATCCTCGCAAGACTGGAGGACAAAGCTAAGGAGGCTGATGTCTTGCCGGGGCGTGTCGGATAAGGCGGCAAGGAAACATCATCTTTGTGGTCTTTGACTGACACCGGAGGCGCTGCTTTATTCGTCAAAGGACATTATAGTGTGACCAAACGATTGGGGGGCTGTATATTGGGGTGGGAGAAATGGATCGACGTCCACAACATAAGTGATCAAATGAAGCGGCAAGCCTCTGCTTCGAAGGCCGAATGTACACCCTTATTTCTTGACAGAGACACAATGTCAGCGCTCTTTAACGGTAGTAGCGTCTACACAACCACCACCGATTCTTGCACTTGCGTTGATTTTTCCCGCAGAAAACTTCCATGCAAACATATGTACCGTCTGGCTATGGAATTAAACCTATTGGACGGCGACTTTAAATCCGATGTGAAAAAGACCAAAGGATATATTAAATCAGTATCACTTCCCCTAAGCGAGGGTGTTGCCATTGTTGAAAAGGCAACCGAGGCGGCTCAAAAAACGTTAATGGAATTTATTGGATACTATTCAAATGCTGATGAACAACCGCAGATATTACCCAAAACAATATCACTGCAGCAATTATTACAATTAAATATCCTAGATAAAGTTTCTGAGTGCAACTTCGACTTGAGGCTTTTTAGCCGTGGCGAACTATACAAACGTCTCATGCCATATTTTGAAAACGGCACCTGCAAGAAAAAAATCGTGGAAAGAGCAGGTGGCGTGGATAGAATCCAATGCGCCTGGGATTATTGAGTGCATAGGCATACCCACTATCGAGTTAACATTAAATGAGAGATTTCGTAGCATACGACGCAAAATTTATTCATATTTACATAGGAAGTTTACTTTTAGTAATGATCCATTTTTTCAGGACTCCAGTACGATAACATATTCGGCGAGCATCCCTCTGCTTGGGGGCTCTCCCTCTTTGAATCGCGTTCCGCCCGAAGATGAAGTTACCGCTTTATTATTAAAATATAATTCGGATCCTCACAGGAAATAAAGAATGCCGCCCCCGATTGGGGCGGCATCACTTTTAAGGAGTCGGTTATGCCCTATCTGATGTACCTGAGAAAATCCCGTGCAGACGTCGAGGCCGAGGCCCATGGAGCGGGGGATACCCTCGCCCGCCACCAGGATGAGCTTCTGCGAGCGGCAAAGCGCCTGAATCTGCCCGTCTCAAAAATATACCGGGAGATCGTCTCCGGGGATAGCATTGCCGCCCGTCCCGTCATGCAGCAGCTGCTCGACGAGGTCGAGCGCGGCATGTGGGAGGGCGTCCTGGTCGTTGAGGTGGAACGTCTGGCGCGCGGGGATACGATCGATCAGGGCATCGTGGCGCAGGCATTCAAGCTGAGCCACACCAAGATCGTCACACCGGCGAAGATCTACGACCCCAACAACGAGTTCGACGAAGAGTATTTCGAGTTCGGCCTTTTCATGAGCCGCCGTGAATATAAAACGATCAACCGCCGCCTGCAGCGCGGGCGGGTTGCCTCCGTCATGGAGGGGAAGTACACCGGCAACATACCGCCCTATGGATATACGCGCGTAAAGCTGCAAAATGAAAAGGGATGGACGCTCGAGCCCGATCCCGACGAGGCTGAAACCGTTCGCCTCATTTTTGAGCTTTACACGCTCGGGACCACTGATCCTGACGGAACAACCACAAGACTGGGCTCAAAGAAGATCGCGAACCGGCTCAACGACCTGCACATACCGACCCGGAAGGGCGGTTTGTGGACCTACAACTCTGTTGTGGCAATTCTGGAAAACCCCGTTTACTGCGGGCAGCTACGGTGGAACCGCCGGCCGGGCGTCAAGTCGATCTCGGGCGGCGATGTGAAAATTTCGCGCCCTAAAAAACGTGACTATATCGTCACGCAAGGCCGCCACGAGCCGATCATCTCACGGGAGACATGGGATGCGGCCCAGGAGAACATTGCACACAACCCGCCTATCCGGTTTGACGCGCATAAGCAAATGCGAAATCCCCTCGCGGGGCTCCTCGTCTGCGGTGTTTGCGGCCACATGATGGTACGGAGGCCATATGCAAATCGCCAAGCATCTATGATCTGCCAATACCCCGGTTGCCCGAACGTCAGCGCCGATTTGCCGCTTATCCTCGCGAAGGTCCGGATGTCGCTCCAAGAATGGTTGGAGGAATATCGTTTGTCGATCGAAGGAGTCCATGACAAAAAGCCCGCGGGTATCGAAGCCGCAGAGAAGAGCGTCCGCCGCCTTGAAAAGGAGCTGGCGACGCTGGATCACCAGCTGAGCAAGGCACACGACCTGCTTGAGCAGGAAATATACAGCGTTGAGATCTTCCTGTCTCGAACCCAAAGCATCTCCAGCCGCAGGCAGGAACTCCAGAACCAGCTCGACGAGCTGCAGCGTGAAGCCGATACGTATCGGCAAGCCGTGGCCGGGCGTGAAAAGATTATACCCAAAGTAGAGAATCTACTAAATGTATTTGATTCAACCATGGATCCGGCGCAGCTGAACCAACTGTTGAAAGAGGTCATCGACAAGATCGTATACACCAAGGCGCGGGGCGGGCGGCACGGTGATCCCAGCGACTTCAAAGTCGACCTATTCATGCGTCTTCCATAGTCATATATATAATTCTTGCGCTAAAGAGCTTGCCCACATCGAGATGGTCTCCGCGATCATCTACCAGCTCACCCGCTGCATGACGCCCGAAGAGATCAAGCGCAGTGGCTTCGACACCTATTTTGTCGACCACACCGCGGGCGTTTACCCGCAGGCCGCCTCGGGCTACCCCTTCTCGGCCTCCGTGCTCCAGGTCGCCGGCGACACCCTTGCCGACCTCTACGAGGACCTCGCGGCCGAGCAGAAGGCCCGCAAGACCTACGACAACATCCTGCGCCTCGCCGACGATCCCGACGTGCGCGACCCGATCAAGTTCCTGCGGGAACGCGAAGTCGTGCATTTCCAGCGGTTCGGCGACGCGCTGCGCATTACCCAGGAGAACCTCGACGCGAAGAACTTCTACGCGTTCAACCCGAGCTTCGATAAAAAATGCAACCCGCCCCAGAAGCTCTTCTCGCCTCCCTGCACATCCGACGCCGCGGCTGCTCCCGCCTGCGGCTGCGGCTGCGCCCAGCAGGCGCAGCCCTGCCAGCCCTGCGCCCAGCCCCGCTCCTGCGCGCCGGTCAACAACGCCTGCGGGTGCGGATGCGCGGTTCCCGCCGCGGAACCTGCCTGCGGATGCGCGAACGCGGTCCCGGACACCGTCTGCGGATGCACGACCGTCGTGACGGAAACGACCTGCGGCTGTGCCGCCGTCGCTGCGGACGCCGCCTGCGGATGCGCCGCCGCGATGCCCGAGAAGCCGGCCTGCGGCTGTGTGGAGACCCCGCCGGTCTACAGCTCCTTTGTGCCCAATCCGATCGGCATGAACAACTGCGGCTGCGCACCCCAGCCCGCCCCCTACGCCAAGCGCAATAAGCGCGGCGGCTGCGGCTGCGGCTGACCAGCTTTCCCCGCGCGTCTGCTCTTTGCTTTGGCAAATCACGATATCCCCGAGGGTCCCCGTTTACCGGGGGCCCTCTTTTTGCGCCCGCTTTGGCGCAAAAGGGGAGGGGCCCGCCGGGCGGGCCCCTCCCCTTTCGACCGGATTATTCGCCGCCCAGCGTGATGCGGATGCCGTCGTGGGCGGCGACCGCGCCGGGGAATTCCGCCCGCGCGCGGCCGATCCACTCCTGCGGGTCGGCGAGCGCGGGGCTGTAGTGGGTCAGCCACAGCCGCCGGGCGTCCGCCCGCGCGGCCAGGCGCGCGCTCTGGGAAAAGAGGCTGTGCATCTTTTCCCGGAGCTTTTCCTCCATCGCGTCGTCGCCGTACATTCCCTCGGCGATCATCAGGTCCGCGTCCCGCGCGAATTCGGCGATCGCGGGGATGGGCAGCGTGTCGGTGCAGTAGCAGACGGAAAGCGGCCTGCGCGCGCCGTCGAGCACCTGCTCCGGCTCGATCCGCCGCCCGTCCGGCAGCGTCACCGCCTCCCCCGCGTGCAGCGTGCGGTAGAGCGGTTTGGGGATTCCGAGCGCCTCAGCCTTTTGCGGGTTGAAGACCGGCTTGCGGGCCACCCGCACCCGGTAGCCGAAGCAGGGGATGCGGTGCTTGAGGGGAAGGCTGGAGACGGTCAGTCCGTCCCAGCCGTCCAGCGCGTCCCCGGCGCCCAGCTCGACGAGCTCGACCGGATAGGGCACCGGCGCGATCATCATCAGGGCGGGCACGACGTACCGCAGGCCGGGCGGCCCCGCGATCGTAAGCGGGGAGGTCTTGCCGCTGTTGCCCGCCGAGAGCAGCAGCCCGGGCAGCCCGGCGACATGGTCGGCGTGGTAGTGGGTGATCAGCAGGGTGTCCAGCCGGCTCAGCCGGCACCCGGCCGCCCGCAGCGCGAGCTGGGTCCCCTCGCCGCAGTCAATGAGCAGCGCGCGGCCCTGGTATTCCATCCAGCAGCAGGTGAGCCAGCGGTTCCCCAGCGGCATGAAGCCGCCCGTTCCCGGCAGACAGACCGACAGCATCCAAATTCCCCCTTTATCCGCGGATATTCCTATTATAGCACGGCGGGGGACGGTCTTTCCTCCCGCGGTTGACTTTTCAGGCAAAATGATGCAGAATGTGATTAAAATATGTGGCTCGTCTGGAAAGATCGTGCATCAAAACGCGCCTTTCCGCACACTTATTAAAAAGAAGCGGCGCGGACAACGGCTTTGTGTTTCCGCCCGCCCGAAACGACACCACCGCAGCATGAAGAAAGAAAGGATTTCGATCAAAATGTCTGTCAAACGGATTACCGCAATCTGCCTGGCGCTCGTCATGATGCTTTCCCTGGCAGTCGGCGCGTCTGCGGCATCAAACTACAGCCTCAAGGTCCAGAATAAGTATGTCCAGTTTTACAGGGGGGGAAGCCTCACCGGGTCCTATCTCTCCAAGGACGGGGCGGTGTCCCTCACCTCGAGCAAGGGCGACCTGCTCGTCTGCTTCACCGACTCGACCGGGAAGTCCCGCCGGATCACGCTGGGCAGCCAGTCCGACCTGGGCGTCACCGGCTCGCTTCCCTCGCTTTCCCTCTCCAAGACGCTTGACAGCGACGTTCAGGTGACCATCGGCGGCACGGTCGGCACGCTGACCGTAGCGGGCGCCAACAAGGTCACCGTCTCGCGCGGCGCGACGGTCACGACCGCCAAGCTCACCAGCAGCAAGGCCAAGCTGACCGCTTCGAGCGGCTCCAGCGTCAAATCGGTGACCGCCGTGACCAAATCGTCCGTCTCGGGCACCGTCGGCTCCCTCAAGACGGGAAGCGGCAGCGATTCGGACAGCACGAGCGGTTCCTCCGCCCTCAAGCTGAGCACCCGGACGATCGACGCCGATTACGGCGACAGGCTCAGCTCGCTTCAGGACGACCTGGAGGAAAACGTCACCGCCTCCTATAACGGCCGCAAGGTGTCGGGCAGGGTGAGCTGGGTCTCCTCCGGCAGCACCGCGATCCGCCGCAGCGGCACCGTGCGCTTCCTTTTCACCCCCGACAGCAGCAGCTACAAAAAGACCTACGGCTCGATCTACATCGACGTGGACGGGGGCGACGACGATGAGGACAGCAGCACGAGCAACACCGGCGTCAAGCTGACCACCAAGACGATCCGCGCCGATTCGGGCGACCGCCTGCGCGACCTGGAGGACGACCTCGAGGACAACGTGAAGGCCACCTACGACGGCAAGACGATCTCGGGCGAGGTGAGCTGGGATTCCTCCCGCTCCACCGTCGTCAAGAAGAGCGGCAGCTACAAATTCGTCTTCGAGCCGGACAGCAGCCGGTATAAGACCACGACCGGCACCATCCGCATCACCGTGGACGGCGATGACGATGACGACGATGACGACGTCGAGCTGCGCATCGGCTCGATCAACGTCAAGAACACCTCCACCCGCCTGCGCAGCCTCGTGAGCGAGCTTGAGGACGAGGTCGACGCCTACGACGATGACGGAGACCGCATCAGAGGCGAGGTCAAATGGGTCTCCGACACCACCCGCGTGACCAAGACGGGCTACTATGAGTTTTACTTCATCCCCGACAGCAGCAAATACGACCGGGTGCGCGACGAGATCAAGATCACCGTCAACGGCAGCGGCTCGAGCTCGAGCAGCAGCAAGAAGCTGACCCTCAAAACCGACAGCTTCAAGGCCGACAAGGACGACCGCCTCTACTACTACGAGGACAAACTCGAGGACAACGTCACCGCCCGCAACAGGGACGGCGACAAGGTGAGCGGCAAGGTCAAGTGGGTCGATGAGAGCGCCCGAATCACCAAGACGGGCAACTACGACTTCTACTTCATCCCTGACAGCAGCAAGTACGAGAAGACCCGCGGGCAGATCAAGATCACCGTCAGCGGCAGCGGCAGCGGCGCGGTCCACTTCAGCACCTCCTCCTTCCGCGCGGACAAGAACGACCGGCTCTACGAATACGACGACGAGCTCGAGGACAACGTGCACGCCTACAATTCGGACAACGACCGGCTGGACGGCGATTTCGAGTGGGTCGACGAGGACACCAAGATCACCAAGAGCGGCTACTACAGCTTCTATTTCTATCCCGACAGCAGCAAATACGACCGGACCAAGGGACAGATCAAGATCAACGTCCGCTGACAAACGAACGAAAAAAGGCGGCCCGCGCTCGGCGGGCCGCCTTTTGGATTCCCGGGGACTATTTTACGTCGAAGCGGTAGATGGTCGTGTGGTCATAGAGCTCGCCCGCCCGCAGGATGGGGTTCGGCCACTCGGGGTGATTGACCGAGTCGGGCGCGAACTGCGTCTCGAGGCAGAGGCCCCCCCGTTTCTCATAGTAGCAGCCCTCCTTGCCGAGCTGGGTGCCGTCGATGAAGTTGCCCGAATAGAACTGCACGCCAGGCAGGGTCGTCAGGCAGGTCATATGCCTTCCGCTCGCCTCGTCCCACATTTCGGCGCAGGGGCCGAGCTCGCCCGCGGGGGAATTGAGCACCCAGTTGTGGTCGTAGCCGCCGCCGTAGTTGAGCGGGAGATAATCCGCGTCGATCCGCTCCCCCACCCTGTGGTAATCGCGGAAGTCCATCGGCGTGCCCTCCACCGGCAGGACCCTGCCGGTCGGGATGCTCTCGACGTCCGCCTCGGTGAAATGGTCGGCGTAAATTTTCAGCCGCTGGCCGAGGATCGTGCCTGAGTTGTGGCCCGCGAGGTTGAAGTAGGCGTGGTTGGTGAGGTTGCAGACGGTGTCCGCGTCGCTCGCCGCCTCGTAGTGCAGGACCAGCTCGTTCCGGTCGGTGAGGGTATAGGTCATCGTGACGCTCAGGGCGCCGGGGTAGTGTTCCTCCCCGTCGGGGCTCACCAGCCGCAGGCGCAGCGCCTGCCCCTCCTCGCAGGAGATCACCTTGCAGGCCCACAGCTTCTGGTCAAAGCCGACCGTGCCGCCGTGCAGGTGGTTGACGCCGTTGTCGTTGAGCGCGAGCTGGTACTCCTTCCCGTTGAGGGTGAACCGGCCCTTGCCGATACGGTTCGCGCAGCGGCCCACCGCCGCGCCAAGATAGTATTTATTCACCTTGTAGCCCGCGTAATCCCCGTAGCCGAGAATGACGTCGGCCAGCTTTCCATCGCGGTCGGGCGCGAGGATCGACACGAGGTGGCCGCCGAAGTCGGTCGCGGACACCTGCATGCCGTTTTTGTTCCGCATCGTATAAAGGGTCGACTGTCCCAAGTCGGTCATCAAATAGGGGGCCTGGGTGATCGTTGTCATCTCTACCGCTCCTTCTCCTCATCTCTGTCATAAATTGCGAACATGCTTCTATTATAGGCGCGTTTGCCCGGAAAGTAAAGCGGCCCGCCGTTTGGCGGGCCGCTTTTTATTCCGCCGTCCCGGCGGGGGCGGTTTCATTTTTCTCCGTGTCCCGGGCCTCCCGGCGCGACGCGATCACGATCAGGGTGCCGCGCGCGACCTCGATGCGCGCCGTATCGGCGGAAAACTCGTTGCTCACCCCGATCGGCATCGACGGGGAGAGCCGCGCCCCGGTGAGCGGGTATTCCACCCCGCGCAGCGTCACGCCCTCACATTCCCCGGCGGCGAAGACCGACAGATACCATCCCTCCATGCGGGGCAGCTCGAGCGCGCCGTCCCTGACCGCCCAGGCGCGGTTGTCCGCCGAGAGGATGACTCCCCGCGCGCCCTGCGTGCAGAGCCAGCAGAGGGCCTGCAAATTGGCGACCGTGTGGTCGAGCCTGCCGCCCAGCGCGCCGACGATCACGAACTCCCGGCAGCCGCGGCTGAGCCCCAGCCGCAGCCCCGTCATCGTGTCGGTGTCGTCCTTGCGCACGGGGGTGCGCACCACTTCGACGTCCGGGGCGATCTCCCCGCCGTAGGAGTCGAAGTCCCCGACCGCGAGGGCGGGCTTCAGCCCGAGCCGCAGCGCGGCGGGATAGCCCGCGTCGCACGCGATCACGAGGTCGCCCGGCGCGGCTTTCAGTTCCACGCCGGCGCGGTCCCCGGACGGCCCACCCGCGACCAGGAGACAGCGGCCCGTCCCCCTGGGGGCGGGCCGTCTCTTTACGCGCATGCAGTCGGGCGGGTTGGGGCGCGTCTTATGGAAGGTGATGCACGCTTCGCAGTCCCCGTGGCGGGGGCAGTCTCGCGGGCAGGCGCAGTCGGGATTCTTCGGCATCATTTTTTCTCCTGCGGGTCCTTCAGTTCCCATTCCTTCAGCTTCTTCGCGTCTTCATAGAGTGCGCGGTAGCTCGCGTGGCGCGACGGGTGGATCTTCCCCTCCCGCAGCGCCTCGAGCACGGCGCACCCCTTTTCCACCGTGTGGGAGCAGCCGGTAAACCGGCAGTTCCCTGAAAATTCAGCGAATTCCGGGAAGCAGCCGGCGAGCTCCTCCTTGCGGATAATCTCGTACCGTTCGAGGTCGACCGCCGAAAAGCCCGGCGTGTCGGCGATCCAGCCGTCCTCCCCGATGGGGTAGAGCTCGACGTGGCGGGTGGTGTGCCTGCCGCGGCCGAGCTTGCGGCTCGTCTCCCCCGTCGCGATCGACAGCCGCCCGTCGATGCGGTTGAGTAAGCTCGATTTGCCCACGCCCGTGTTGCCGGAAAAGGCGCTGATTCCGTGGGAGAGCGCCGCGCGGATTTCTTCGAGGCCCTCGTCGCTCTGCCGGGAGACGGCGAACACCGGGATGCCGACCGTCCGGTAGATCTCCTCGAGCGCGTCGGGTCCGCCGAGGTCGCTCTTGGTGATGACGAGCATCGGACGGATCTCCTTGTGGCAGGCGATCGCCATCAATTTATCGATGACGAGCGCGTTGGGCGCGGGGTCGGAGACCGAGGCCACGATCACAAAGGTGTCGACGTTGGCCAGCGGCGGGCGCACGAGGGCGTTTTTGCGGGGCAGGATCGCCGTGACGTATCCGGACGCCTCCCCCGTCGGCTCGAGCTCGACGCGGTCCCCGACCAGCGGGCTCACCCCCTCCTTGCGGAAGAGACCGCGCGCGCGGCACTCATGGAGGACGCCGTCCGCCTGCACGTAATAAAAGCCTCCCGTCGCCTTGACGATCAGTCCTGTGCGCTTGTCCATCGCCGTTACTCAGCGAAGTCGGACGAGTAGTCGTCCAGCAGGTAGTAGCCGTTCTCGTCGAAATCGAGGTCGTAGACCTGGTAGAGCTCGCCGTCGAAGTAGATCTTGACCGACGCGTAGCCCTCGCCAGTGAAGTAGGCGGGCCATCTGCCCAGCTCGGCCGGGTTGACCGTCTCCTTCTGCACCTCGGTGCCGTCCTGCGTCGCCGTCATCTCGACCATCCGGTCGACCCCCGCGGGCAGCGGGATGATGAGGCGCAGGCGCTTGTTCGACTCCGCCGTGCCCGCGATCGTGATGTCGACCGGCGTGCGCGGCGACACCTGGGAGTCCTCCGCCGGACTCTGGCTGACGACGAGGCCGTTCATCGCCTCGTCCTCGTAGTCCTCGTCGTAGGTGATCTTGCCCACCAGCAGGCTGCGCTGCTGGAGCAGGAGCTTGGCGTCGTCGAGGCTGATCCCCTCGAGCGGGGGCACCGTCACCAGCTTCTCCTCGCGGCCCATGCTCTTATAGACGGTGACGATGTCGCCCGCCGCCACCTGATCCCCCTCGGAGGGGATCGTCTGCACGACGCTGCCCGCCGGGACGGTGTCGCTGTACATCTGCTTGGGGTCGGCCGTCAGCCCCCACTCGGTCAGCTTGGCGACGACCTGCTCGTAGTCCTGGCCCGAAAAGTCGGGCAGCGTGACCATCTGCTTGCCCTTGCTGATCTTGACGCGGATTTCCGAGCCGACCTTGACCGTCGTGCCCTCCTTGGGGCTCTGCTCGTAAATGACGCCCTTGTCATAGTCGGTGTTGTAGACCGGGTCGTCCTCCGGGACGATCTCGAACTCCTCGTATTTGGGGGAGACGCGCACCACGTCGTATTTTTCTCCCACGAGGTTGGGGACCTTCTTGTCCTCGACGCTCGCGAAGGGGTTGTTGAGGTAGATCATCCAGCCGATGAAGGCGGCCGACACGATGACGAAGGCGGCCGTCACCCCCGCGAGCACCGGGATGACCGGGGCGCGGCAGGGCTTGTCCTTTTTCTTTTTTTCCTTCTTGCCGCGGCGGGCGTTCTGGATGGCGTCGGAATATTTGCTGTCGTCGTGCGCGAGGGGCGCGCTGAGGTACTTGTACTCGAAGGAGATGGAGGGGTCTCGCTTAAACTCGTCGATGTCGCGGAGCATCTGCGCCGCCGACTGGTAGCGCTTGCCCGCGTCCTTCTCCATCGCGTGCATCGTAATCTCCTGGAGGCCCTCGGGGATCGAGGGGTTCACTTCGCGGGGGAGCACCGCCTTGGACTGGATCTGCTTGAGCGCCACCGACACCGGCGTGTCCGCCTCGAAGGGCACCTTGCCGGTGAGCATCTCATAGAGCATCACGCCCACCGAATAGATGTCGGTGCGCGCGTCGATCGTGTCGCCCGCCGCCTGCTCGGGGGAGATGTAGTGCACCGAGCCGATCGCCTTGTCGGTGAGGGTGCGCGTTTCGCTGCGCGCGAACCGCGCGATGCCGAAGTCGGTGATCTTGATCGTGCCGTCCGAGAGGAGCATGATGTTCTGCGGCTTGATGTCCCGGTGAACGATCCCCTTGTCGTGCGCGTGCTGGAGGGCCCGCAGGATCTGGACGGTGAAATGCACCGCCTCCTTCCACTTGAGCACCTTCTCCTGCTCGATGTATTCCTTGAGGGTGATGCCGTCGATGAACTCCATCACGATCGACTGGAGCCGGTCGGAAAAGCTCACGTCGTACACCCGCATGATGTTGGGGTGGTTCAGCACCGCCATCGCCTTCGATTCGTTCTTGAACCGGCGGCGCATGTCGGCGTTGTCCATATATTCCTCGCGCAGAATCTTGACGGCCACGATTCGGTCCTCGATGGTGTCGTACGCCTTGTAGACGTTTGCCATCCCGCCGATGCCGATGATCTCCATGATCTCATATCTGCCGTCGAGCTTCTTGCCCAGATATTTATCCATCAAAATTGTCCTCCCGCTTATTTCGCGACAACGACGGCCGTGATGTTGTCCGGCCCGCCCGCCTTGTTCGCTTCGTCGATCAGCAGGAAGATGTCCTGCTCGCTTGCGCACGTGGTAATGAGCTCCATATGTTCCTCCGGCGGCGCGTAGTTATAGAGCCCGTCGGTGCAGAGCAGCAGCCTCCCCGACGGGAAGGGCTGTTCCATGTACTCCACTTCCACCGTCCGCTCCACGCCCAGCGCGCGGGTGATATAGTTGCGTTTCGGGTGGCTGCGCGCCTCCCGTTCGGTGATCTCGCCGCTCTCGATGAGCAGCTGCACCACGCTGTGGTCCCGCGTGATCCGCCTCAGGGGCCCGCCCTCCGCCGCCAGGTAGGCGCGGCTGTCGCCCGCGTGCGCGATATAGAGCATGTCTCCCAGCAGCACCGCCGCGACCACCGTGGTCCCCATGCCGCGCAGAGCCTCGTCCGCCGCGCCCATGTCGTAGATCACCGCGTTGGCCGCCGTGACCGCCGAGAGCAGCAGCGGCTTTATCGAAGCCGGGAGGGGATGCGCCGCCAGCCCGCGCGAAAGCGCCTGACCGATGATCTCCACCGCCCGTGAGGAGGCGATGTGGCCGCCGTTTTCGCCGCCCATCCCGTCGCACAGCACGACATAGGCCGTGGACGCGTCGACGATCTCATGGACATAGGCGTCCTGGTTCGTCGCACGCACACAGCCCTTGTCGGTGCCGCCAAATATCCGTATCAATTGAAATCCCCCTTTTCCGCGCGCGGCGTCCTGCCTCGAATCGCCCGCCGCGGCTCATGTCCGCCCCGCGGACCCGGCCCTATTCCAGCGCGGCGTCCTGCCGCCGCAGCTGCCCGCAGGCCGCGCTGATGTCCGCGCCCAGCTCCCGGCGGATGGTCGCGTTGACCCCCAGCCGCTGCAGCTCGTGCTGGAAACGCTCGATCGCGGCACGGTCCCCCCGCCGGTAGCCCGTCTCCGCGACGGGGTTCACCGGGATGAGGTTGACGTGCGCGCCCATGCCGCGCAGCCGCGCGGCAAGCTCCGCCGCGTGCTCCGGCGCGTCGTTCACGCCGGCGATCAGTGCATATTCAAACGAAATCCGCCGCCCGGTGGCTTCAAAATAGTCGCGGCAGGCCTCCAGCAGGCGGTCGATATGATACTTTTTGTTGATTGGCATGGAAAGATTCCGAATCGTATCATTCGGCGCGTGCAGCGACACCGAGAGGGTAAGCTGCAATTTCCGCTTTGCGAGCTCGTAGATCCGGTCGACCAGCCCGCAGGTGGAGAGGGAGACGTGCCGCAGGCTGAGGTTCAGTCCCCGCGCGTCCGAAAGAATCTCCAGAAACGCCATCACGTTGTCGAAGTTGTCGAGCGGCTCGCCGATGCCCATGAGCACGACGCCGTCCACCCGCTCGCCGCTGTCCGCCTGCGCGGTGTAGACCTCGTCGAGCATCTCGGAGGCGGTCAGGTCGCGCACGCGGCCCGCCAGCGTCGACGCGCAGAATTTGCAGCCCATCCGGCAGCCCACCTGCGTCGAGATGCACAGCGAGTTGCCGTGGCGGTAGCGCATCAGCACCGCCTCGACGCAGTTGCCGTCCCGCAGCTCATACAGGTATTTTACCGTACCGTCTATGTTGGAAACAAGTCTTTTTTTGATACGGATGGCGTTTATGTAGAACTTTTCGTCAAGCTGACCGCGCAGAGAGGCCGGGAGATTGCTCATTTCGGCAAATGTGGACACCCTTTTTTCGTGCAGCCAGCCGAAAATCTGCCCCGCGCGAAAGCGCGGCAGCCCCAGCTCCGCGACCGCCGTTTCCAGTTCCGGGAATGTATAGGATTTCAGGTCCAGCCCGCCCATTCGTTCACCGCCCCGCAGTCAAAATGTTTGGCCCGATCACCGCCGCTCGAGGCAGGCGGTGAAAAAGCCGTCGGTATCCTCCCGCTCCCCCGTGTGGGTCTCCTGCGAGATCAGGCCAAAGCCCCCGTTCTCCGCGAGGAACCGCTCGACGACCCGCTCGTTTTCCGCCGGAAGCAGCGTGCAGGTGGAATAGACCAGCCGCCCGCCGCTCCTAAGGTATTGTGAGGAGGTTTGCAGGATTTTATACTGGATTTCCGGCAGATTCTGGATGCTCTCGGGGGACTTGTACTTGATCTCCGGCTTGCGGCGGATGACCCCGAACCCCGAGCAGGGCACGTCGCAGAGCACCCGGTCGAATTCCCCGAGCGCCGGGTCGTACACCCCAGCGTCCCCCGCCGAGGCGGTGACGATCGACACGCCCAGGCGGCGCGCGCCCTTTGCCACCAGATCGGCGCGCTTTTGGTGCAGGTCGCGCGCGACCACCTCTCCGCGGTTTTCCATCCGCTCGGCGATCGTGAAGGTCTTGCCGCCCGGCGCGGCGCACGCGTCGAGCACCCGCTCGCCCGGCAGCGCGCCGAGCGCCTCGGCGCAGAGCTGGGAGGCGCGGTCCTGCACGTGGAAGAGCCCCTCCGTAAAAGCGGGCAGCGTCTCGACGGCGAGCCTGCCCCGCACCGCCACGCAGCCGTCGGGCGGAGCGGCCGGGACGGCTTCCGCCCCCTCCGCCGCGAGCCGCTCGCAGAGCGCCTCCGGCGTGGTCCGCAGGGTGTTGGCGCGCAGGTAGACGGGCGCCTTGCCGAGCGAGCCCGCGAGCATCCGCAGGGCGGCCTCCTCCCCGTAGGAGGCGAGCCACTCCTCCACCAGCCAGGTGGGACAGGAATAGTCGACCGCGAGCTGTCCGGCGCGGGAGCTCCCCGCGGGCGGGACGGCCTTGCCGTCCCGCAGGAAGGCGCGCAGCACCCCGTTCACGAACCCCGAGGCGCGCGCGCAGCCGAGCGATTTTACAAGGTTGACGCTCTCGCTCACGGCGGCGTAGTCGTCCACGCCGTCCATGTAGAGGAGCTGGCAGACCCCCATCCGCAGGGAAGCGCGCACCGCCGGGGTGAGCGCGGAAAGCGGCTTGGCGGAGTAGCGCGCGAGGATGTGGTCGATCGTGAGCATCCGCTCGAGCGTACCGTAAAAGAGCGCGGCGGCAAATGCGCCGTCGCGCGGGGAAAGTCCGTTTTTGGCGGACAGCGCGTCGATCACGAGGTTGGAGTAGGCGCCCGCCCCCTCCATCCGCATCAGCGCCTGCGCCGCCGCCGTACGTGCATCCTTCATGGCGCGGCCCCGGTCAGTCGCGCCGGCGGTTGCCGAAGAGAAGGATCAGCCGCATCAGCTGCGCCACCGAGACGAGCAGCGCCGCCACATAGGTCAGCGCCGCCGCGCGGAGCACCTTGCGGGCCCCCTCCAGCTCCCGGCGGTCGAGGAAATTTCCGTTCTCGAGCGTCGCGAGCGCGCGGGAGGAGGCGTTGAACTCGACCGGCAGCGTCACGAGCTGGAAGACGGCGACGAGGGAAAAGAGCAGCAGCCCGATATCCACAAGCGTCCCCGAGAGGAAGAGCCCGACGATGATGAGCGGGATCGACAGCTTGGAGCCGAAATTGGTGATCGGGATGATCGCGTTGCGGAAGGTGAGCGGCGCGTAGTGGGTCGCGTGCTGCACCGCGTGGCCGCACTCGTGGGCCGCCACGCCGAGCGAGGCGACCGAGTCGCTGTCGTACACCCCGGCCGAGAGGCGCACCACCCGTTCGCCGGGGTCGTAGTGGTCGCTGAGCTTGCCGGCGACGCGCTCGACGCGCACGCCCGTGAGGCCGTTGTCGTCGAGGATGCGGCGGGCGGCCATCGCGCCCGTCATCCCGCGGGAGACGCGCACCCGCGAATAGCGGTTGTACGCGCCCGAGACCTGCGCCTGCGCCCACGCCGCGAAGAGCAGCGCGGGCACGACGAGGATCAGATAGTAGTGGTCAAACGGATAAAACATCAGTTACTCCCTTTCGTTGGGGGATTCCCCCAGCCTGGTCCCCGCGGCGACGGGATGCCCCCGCAGGTAGTCGGCGGCGTTCATCCGGCGGCCGCCCTCGGCCTGGATTTCCACCAGTTCGACCGCCCCCTCGCCGCACGCCACGGTGAAGGACTTTCCGCCCAGCAGCTCGCCCGGCGCGCCCTTTCCCTGCGCGGCGCGGGTGCGGTAGACCTTGAGCAGCTTCCCGCCGAGCGTCGTGTGCGCGACCGGCCAGGAATTCATGCCGCGCACGAGGTTGTGCACCTCCCGCGCGGGCTTTGAAAAGTCGATCTCCGCCAGCTCCTTGGAGAGCATCGGCGCGTAGCAGGAGGCCGCGTCGTCCTGCGGTTCGCGCGGGGCACGCCCCTCGGCGATGAGCGTTACCGTCTCGGAGAGGGCCTGCGCGCCGAGGGCCGCCAGCCGCCCGTAGAGCTCGTCCGACGTCTCGTCGGGGCCGATGGGGGTCGCGCGGCGCAGGATCATATCCCCCGTGTCGAGCCCCTCGGCCATATACATCGTCGTGACGCCCCCTTCGGCGTCCCCGGCGATCACGCTCCACTGGATGGGCGCCGCGCCCCGCCAGCGGGGCAGCAGCGAGCCGTGCACGTTGACACAGCCGTACTTCGGCAGCTCCAGGATCTCCTTCGGCAGGATTTTGCCGTAGGCGACGACGACGACCAGCTCGGGAGAAAGCTCCCGCAGGATCGAGAGCGCCTCGTCGTCCCGCATTTTGGCGGGCTGGTAAACCGGCAGCCCGCGTTCGAGCGCCAGCTCCTTGACGGGCGGCGGCATCAGCTTGTAGCCGCGGCCCCTGGGCTTATCCGGCTGGGTGAACACCCCGGCCACCTCGTGCCCGTCGTCCAGCAGGCGCGCCAGGCAGGGCACCGCGAAATCGGGGGTCCCCATGAAAACGACTCTCATCGCGATCCCTCCGTCATTCGGTCTCCTCGAGCTCCTCGGGGTCGAGCATCCGGTCGGCCTTGTCGATGAAGAGGACGCCGTCGAGGTGGTCGGTCTCGTGGCAGACCGCCACCGCGAGGTACCCCTCGGCCTCCAGCTCGAACGGCTTGCCGTAGCGGTCCTGCGCCCGCACCCTGAGCTTCTGGGGGCGGTGGACCATGCCGTACTGGCCGGGCACCGAAAGGCAGCCCTCGCCGCCGTACTGGTCCCCCTCCTGCTCGACGATCTCGGGATTGACGAGTTCATGCCGGCCCTCGCCCACATCGATGACGACCGCGCGGCGCAGGATGCCCACCTGCGGGGCGGCGATGCCCACGCCGTCCCCCTTCATCGTCTCATACATATCGTCGAGCAGCGTCCACAGCCGCTCGTTGAACTCGGTGACCGGGCGGCTCTTTTTGCGCAGCCGCTCGTCCCCCTCCTTGATAATCGTCCGTAGCGCCATGATTCTATCCCCTTCGTAATCTGTGCAGAAATAATATTTCCTTATTGTTTATTCGATCGTGACATCCGGCTGGTTCCACGCGGTGAGCGTCGTTTCCGTTTCGGAGAAGAGCTGGTCGGTTTTCCCGTCCACCGTCACCCTCGCACGCGAGGTCACCCGCTGGCCGACGAGCAGCCCTTCGGGATTGACGAGGTAGGTCGCGCTGCTCTCAAGCACCTGCTGCCCCTCGGGGGCCTGCTTATTGAGATCGGCAAGGGCCTTTTCGTTCATCTCGAACGTGTATTCGGTGCCGGTGTCCCACTCGGTCGTGGTGACGACCGCGATCCCGTTTTTCAGGCGGCCGCCGAAGGGCGCGAAGCTGCCGCCCGCGTCCCCCTGCTCCTGCCACGCGCCCTCGACGAGGGAGTAGACCTTTCCGCCCTGCATCTTCATCTCGGTGACGACGGTCTCATCCCCCATCGCGGTCTCCGAGCGGTAGAGCGCGTCGGTTTGCCTGCCGTCGCGCACGAAGGTGAGCGTCTCCTTCGTCACGGCGTCGAATCCCTCGACGATCCCCTGCTCGCTCGAGAGGGTCACCGTCACCGTGAGCTCTCCGTTCTGTAGCGCGTCGAACCGCTTCATCGCGTCGTTGACGAGGTCGGCCTCGGTCTTCCGGCCGCAGGCGGCCAGGGATAGCGCCATCAGGATGGCGAGGATTCCCGCTAAAACCTTTTTCATCTTGTCCTCCAGTCGCATGTCAGATCGAGCTTTCATATTTCGGGTCGACGGTGAGCGTCACGCCGCGCAGGGCCGGCTGGGAGAAATACCAGTCCGCCGTGCCGCACAGCAGCGCGCGGGTGCGTTTGTCGTATCGGCATTTGACCGCCATGCGGAAGCGGTACTTGCCCGCGAGCTTGACGATCTGGCTTTCGCAGGGGCCGAGCACCCGCAGCGGGAGCCCGGCGTAGTCCGCCTTCGCCCGGCGGGCAAATTCCGCGAGGAACTGCCGGGCGGCCTCCTTCGTCCTCGCGTATTCGAGGCCGGAGAAGCCGATCCCCACCATGTCGCAGAAGGGCGGGTAGAGGTGGATGCGGCGGCTGTCGATCTCCTCCGCGTAGAACCCGTCGTAGTCCTGCGCGGCGGCCAGCGCGATCACCGGGTTTTCCGGCGTGAAGGTCTGGATATAGGCGCGGCCCGCCTTTTCGGCGCGTCCCGACCGCCCGACCACCTGCGTGAAGAGGGAAAACGCCCGTTCAAAGCTGCGGTAGTCCTGCGCGTAGAGGGCCGAATCGGCCGACAGCACCCCCACGAGGGTGACGTTCGGAAAATCGAGGCCCTTGGCGACCATCTGCGTCCCGATTATTATATCATATTTTCCGGCTAAAATATCGGAAAAATGCTTTTCATGGGAAAAACGCGCCATCGTCGTATCCATATCCATCCGCAGGACGCGCGCGTCGGGGAAAAGCTCGCAAAGCTCCTGCTCCACCTTCTGGGTCCCGGCGCCCGAAAACCGCCGGAACTTGTTGCCGCAGGTGGGGCAGCTCTCGTCCGGGCGGGCGGTGTAGCCGCAGTAGTGGCACATGAGGTGCCCGTTGGCGCTGTGGTAGGTGAGCGCCACCGAGCAGTTTGGACAGGTGGCGACGGTCGAGCAGACGGCGCATTTGACGAGGGTGTTGTAGCCGCGCCGGTTGAGCAGCAGGATGCTCTGCTCCCCCGCGTCAAGGTTCCTTTGCAGCTCGGCGATGAGCTGCTCCGAGAGGGACGCGCTCTGCGCGCCGAGCGGCTGCGCCGCCATGTCGAGGATCGCCACGTCGGGCAGCCTGGCCGCGCCGTAGCGGTTTTTCAGCGTGAGCAGCTCATAGCGCCCCTCCCGGGCGCGGTAAAAGCTCTCGACGCTCGGGGTAGCCGAGGCAAGCAGCAGCAGCGCCCCCTCCTGCGCCGCGCGGAAGCGCGCCACGTCCCGCGCGTGGTAGCGCGGGGACATCTCCGACTTATAGGTGCCCTCCTGCTCCTCGTCGATGACGATGAGCCCGATGTTCTCCATCGGCGCGAACACCGCGCTGCGGGTCCCCACGACGATCGAGGCGCCGCCGTTTTTAATCCGCTTCCACTCGTCGAGCCGTTCGGTCATCGAAAGCCCGCTGTGCAGAACCGCGACCCGCCCGCCGAAATACCGGCGGAACCGGTCGATCATCTGGGGGGTGAGGGAAATTTCCGGAACCATCATGATCACCCCGCGCCCGCCGTCGAGCACGTGGCGGATGGTGCGCAGGAAGACCTCCGTCTTGCCCGAGCCGGTCACGCCGTAGAGGAGCGCGGTGCGCGCCTCCCGGCTGTCCGCCAGCCCGCACAGCCGCTCAAAGGCGGCGTTCTGCTCCTCCGTCAGCACGATCGCCGCCGCGTCCTCCCGCGCCGGGCCCTCCGCGTAGGGGCTGCGGTAGATCTCCCGCGTGAAAAGCCGCGCCGCCCCCGCCGAAACCAGCCGGTCCACGACCGATTTCCCGACGGCGGCGAAATAGCAGACCTCCTTGAGGGACGCCTCGCCCACCTGCAGCAGCAGCTCGACGACCGCCTTCTGCTTGGGCGTGAGCTTTACCCGCACGTCGGAGAGCTCCCCGATCTCTCCGCCGAGCCGCACCATGACGAGCTTCCCGTCGAGCACCCGGCGGCGCACCTCCTGCGCCTTCTGAAGCATCCCCCGCGCGCAGAGCTCCCGCAGAACGGACGCGTCCCGCTCGAATCCGAGTGCGGCGAGGAGCGCCTCCTCCCGCACCGGCTTTCCGCGCCCCGCGAGGTAGTCGAACACCCGGCGTTCCTCCGGATCTTCGGGCGCGGGCGCGTCCTTGGAAAGCTCGTAGGTATATTCCAGCTCCACCCCGATGCCGGGGGGCAGCAGGGCTTTCACCGCGTCGAAATAGGTGCAGAAGGTGTTGTCCCGCAGCCAGAAGACGAGCGACAGCAGCTTGTCCGACAGGAGCGGTTCGGGGTCGACGAGGGTCGCCAGCGGCTTGAGCCCCGCCGCGTCCGGCTCCTCCTCCACCGCGACGGCCAGGCCGAACCGGGTGCGGTTGCCCGCGCCGAAAGGCGCGGTCACCCGGCAGCCGGGACGGACGGGCATCCCCTCCGGCACGCGGTAGCTGTAGATTTTATCAAAGCTCTGCGCCGCGTTCTCCACGACGACGCGCGCCACCAGCGGCATGGGGGTTCCTCCCTTCGCACGGATGGATGTCCGGATTTAGAGCGCGTCCAGCATCCGCTGGAGCGCGTCGAAAAACCGCCCCACATGGATGCCGTCGCAGAAGGCGTGGTGCGCCGTCACCGAAAGCGGCATCGTCACCCGCCCGCCCTCGCGGGCATATTTCCCCCAGGTGATGTGGGGGACCGCGTCATCGCGGTCGAAGCTGCCCGCCTGCGAAACCGACGTGAAGTCGACCCACGGCAGGCAGGAGAGGTAGAGGTAGTCGTCCCGCGCCTCCTCCGAGTCGAGCAGGAAGCGGTCCCCCTGCCGCGCCGACGCCTCGCCGCAGCGGCGCAGAAACTCGCCGAGGTCCTCGCACCACTCGACCCCGACGCACTTGAAGAGCTCGCCGTCCGCGCGCGGCTCGGTGAAGGAGGGGTTGACCCGCTCGTGCAGCAGCGGACGCCCCTCCCGGATGCGCATCCGGAAGGCGGGGACCCCGTTTGCGGCGCGGACGACGAAATATCCCATCGCGTGGTAGGAGGACCCGCCCCGCGCCTTCATGAACGCGCAAAAGCGGGTCACGTCGAGCCGCGCGCAGAGGTCGTACTGCGGGCGGTCGAGCGAACGGAAATACCGGTACTGCTCCCGCCGGGGCCATGTCTCCAGATCGATCCACTCCATGCCGTCACGCCTCCCCTCTCTCCTCCTGGGCGCGATAGAGGTCGCGCAGGCGGTCGAGAATCTTTTCCGCCACCGCGTCCTTGCCCATGAGCGGCAGACACTCGGCCCCCTCCCGCGTGAGGATGGTCACGAGGTTGGTGGCGGTGCCGAAGCCCGCGCCGTGGGTGCCCAGATCGTTGGCGACGATCATGTCCACATTCTTTTTGGAGAGCTTGGCGCGCGAATTTTCCATAAGGTCGCGCGTCTCCATCGAAAAGCCGCAGATCACCTGCCCCGGCGTCCGGTTGTGGCCGAGGTGGGAGAGGATGTCCTGCGTGCGCTCGAGCGCGAGCGTGAGGCCGCCCTCCGCCTTCTTGATCTTGTGGCTGGCGACTTCGGCCGGGCGGTAGTCGGCCACCGCGGCGCATTTGATGATGATGTCCTGTCCGGACGCGCGGGAGACGACCGCGTCGTACATCTCCGCCGCCGAGACAATGGGCACCACCGCCACCCCGAGCGGCGGCGCGAGCGAGACCGGGCCGGAGACGAGGGTGACGGCCGCGCCGCGCCTGCGCGCGGCGGCGGCGAGCTCGTACCCCATCCGCCCGGTCGAGTGGTTGGTGACGAACCGCACCGGGTCGATCGCCTCCCGGGTCGGGCCGGCGGTGACGAGCAGGCGCACCCCCTCCAGATCCCGCTCGGTAAGCGCCGAGCGCACCGCCTCAAAGAGCACGGCGGGGTCGGGCAGCCGCCCGCGGCCGGTGTCGCCGCAGGCGAGCAGGCCGCTGTCCGGCTCGAGCACCGTGAAGCCGAAGCCGCGCAGCGTCTCCAGGTTGCGCTGGGTGACGGGATTGTCGTACATGCCGGTGTTCATCGCCGGGGCGACGATCTTGGGGCAGCGCGCCGCCAGCACCGTCGTCGTGAGCATGTCGTCCGCGACGCCCGCCGCGAATTTGGCAATCACGTTGGCGGTCGCGGGCGCGATCAGCATAACGTCCGCCTTTTTTGCGAGCGCCACGTGCTCGACGTCGTATTCGTAATTGCGGTCGAAGGTGTCCGCCGCGACGCGGTTTTTGGAGAGCGTCTCAAAGGTGAGCGCCGACACGAACTCGGCCGCGTTTTTCGTCATCAGCACATGCACGTCGGCATCCGTCTTGGCAAGGTCGCTCACAAGCTGCGCGGCCTTGTAGGCCGCGATGCCGCCCGATACGCCGACGACGATCGTTTTTCCCTCAAACATTCCGATTCCTCCTCATTCCAGCGGGACCACCCGCCAGGGCGGTCCGCCGCCTTCGATCGCGTGGGTCCCCTGCGGGTTGATCCCCCAGATTGACGCGCCGTCCAGGCGGTCGAGCCTGCGCGGGGCGTCCTCCCGCGTGTCGTAGAGCCAGCATTCCCGCTTTTCCATCAGGTCCCCGTCCGCCGTCTCTGCAACGTCGGAGACGACGTAGACAAACTGCACGCCGCCATCGACCGCGCGGGTGCAGTAAAGCCCGAACCCGTAGCCGCCGTCATAGAGCTTGCGCCCGTCGTAGTCGCGCGGGGAAAAGGAGATCTCCTCCCCCGTCGAGAGGTCGTGGCGGCGGAAGCTCGGCCACGCCTCTCCGTCCCGCTTATCCATCCAGATGTAGTCGTAATGGGACGCGTCGAGGGGAAGCGCGTCCCCGGAGGCGGTGTTGTCCTTCGCGACGAGCCGCCATTCGCCCCCGTCGGGGAGGAACCACGCCTCGATCCCCCACTCGTAGCCCTCGTCGGTAAAGATCCCGTTGTTCCACTCCCGAAAGCCGTAGAGGCCCCCCTCCACCGGCTTGTAGCGGAAAAAGCCCGTGTCGTCGCAGAAAAGCTCCCGCTCCCCCGTCGTGTCGAGGCGGTAGAGCACCCGGCGGGGCTCGCCGGGCGGCGGGTCGACGCTCGCCATGTAGTAGAGGCTCTCCCCGAACGGCCAGCACTGGTAGATCCCGTAGGCGCCCGCGTCGTAGACGGTGAAGCCCTGCCAGCGCACGTCGCGGTAGTCGTCCACAAGGGAAAGGGCGTCGGCCGCGATGTCATAGAGCAGCAGCATTGCGCCCGTCTCGAGCGCGATGTGCCCGCTGCCGAGCGGGTAGGCGTTCACATAGGCGGATTGCTTTTCATAGTCGCCTGTGGCGGCCTCCACCTCCTCCGGTGAGGCGTCGGGGAAGGCGCGCAGCAGCGTTCCGTCCAGGTCGTAGAGCGCGGCGTTCAGAAGCGTCCACTTCCCCTCCCGCAGCGCCGCGCGGGTGCCGGGGACGGTGCGCAGCACCCAGCCCTCGCCGATCGTGAGGGTGATGTCCTCCGGCGAAAGGCCGGGGCCGGCCGCCGGGTCCCCGAAGGCGGCGGTGCGCAGGACTTCATTGTCGAGCCCCACCCAGGTGAGGGCCGCGCCGTTTTTGATCGCCGTCCCGGTGCCCGCCGCGTTCCACTCGGGACGGGCGTAGAAATCCGCGTCGTAGTAGACCGGCTCCGCCGGTTCTTCCGCGCCGGACCCGCTCAGGGCGGGCGGCTCTTCCGGAGAGGAAGGGGGCACGGGCGGCGTTTCCCCGCCGCGCGGCGCGCATCCGGGCAGCAGCAGCGCCAGCGCCGCCGCCAGCGCGAGCAGCCGTATCTTCATCTTTTTCACAGCATCGCCTCCCGGGCGTGAAAAACAAAACAGGCCCTGACAGAGCAGGGCCGCTTTGCCGTTATTCCTTCGGATGGTTCCCCATCTTATACTTCCCGGCGGCAAACTCCTCAACCGCCTTCTGCACCGGCTTTTCCTCGGTGATCGCGTGCTCCTCCTCCTGCTCCAGCGCGATGTCGCGGGCGCGTTTGGCAACCGCGACCACAAAGGCATAGTAGCTGTCGCCCGGCTTGATGATGGAGGTGATCGACGGCCTAAGCATACTCATGAAACTCACACACCTTATCGATAAATTTTTTCATATTGCGGGTGCGGCACTTGGCCGCCGTGATGATCGCGCCCAGCTGTTCGCGCGCCTTTTCCACATCGTCGTTGACAATCACATAGTCGTATTCCGCGGCGTGGGAGAGCTCAAACCGCGCCGTGCGCAGCCGGGCTTCCATCGCCTCCGGCGTCTCGGTGCCCCTTCCGGCGAGCCGCTCGTGGAGCGTCCCGTAGGAGGGAGGCAGGATGAAGACGAAGACCGCCTCGGGAAAGCTCTCCCGGATCTTCATCGCGCCCTGCACCTCGATTTCGAGCACCACGTCCCGCCCCTCGGCGATGTGGCGCTCCACCGCGGCGCGCGGCGTGCCGTAGCAGTTGCCGCTGTACTCCGCGTGCTCCAGCAGGCCGTCGCTTTTGGCCAGCCGGTCGAATTCCTCACGCGTGATGAAATGGTATTCCACCCCGTCCGTCTCTCCGGGCCGTGGGGCGCGCGTCGTCACCGACACCGAAAGCACCGCCTCCGGGTGGCTTTCAAGATAGGGCCGCAGGATCGTGCCCTTGCCGACGCCCGACGGCCCCGAATAGACGATCAGCGTACCCTCACTCATCGTCCTCGACCTCGTCGTCCTCATCCACCATGCGGTTGGCGACCGTCTCCGGCTGCACCGCCGAGAGGATCACATGGTCGGAGTCGGTGATGATGACCGCGCGGGTCCGGCGGCCGTAGGTCGCGTCGACCAGCGTGCCGCGGTCGCGCGCGTCCTGGATGATCCGCTTGATCGGGGCGCTTTCGGGGCTGACAATCGCCACCAGGCGGTTGGCACACACCATGTTGCCAAAACCGATGTTGATGAGCTTCATCTTGCGTTCTCCTTATTCGATATTCTGTATCTGTTCACGGATTTTTTCCACGTCGCTCTTGATGTCGACCACCACCTGCGCGACCGCCACGTCCTGTGCCTTGGAGCCGATCGTGTTGGCCTCGCGGTTGATCTCCTGCACCAAAAAGTCGAGCTTCCGCCCGATCGGATAATCGGACCCGAGGATCTCGCGGAACTGGACGAGGTGGCTTTCGAGCCGCACCGTCTCCTCGTCCACCGCGACCCGGTCGGCAAAGATCGCCGCCTCGGTCACGATGCGGGTCTCGTCGATCTGGCGGTCGGCGAGCACCTCGCGGATCTTCGCGGCCAGCCGCTCGCGGTAGGCCTCCACCGTGCGGGGGGACTGCTCTTTGACGAGCGCCACGCCCCGCCCGATGCTCTCGAGCCGGCCCAGCAGGTCGGCCCTCAAGCGTTCGCCCTCGGCGGCACGCATGGCGACAAAGCGGTTCACTGCCTCGTCCGCGACCGTCCTGACCGCCGCCCAGATCTCCTCCTCGTCCTCCGCCTCGCGGCGCACGGTGAAGATGTCGGAGAACCGCGTGAGGGTGGACAGGGTGAGGTCGTCCTTGAGCCCCGCCTCTTCGCCGATCTTACGCAGCGCGTCCACATAGGCGCCCGCCAGCTCCCGGTTGGCCTCGACAACCGCGTTCTGCCCCTCGACCGTCAGGATGGTGACGCCGACCTCCACCTTGCCGCGGGAGATCTGCCCCTGCACGTAGCTTTTGAGGCGCTCCTCCAAATATCCGTATGCCCGGGGCACCCGCGCCGAAAATTCAAAAAACCTGTGGTTGACCGACTTGATCTCCACCGTAATGTCCCGGCCGCCCAGCATCTGCTGCGCGCGTCCGTAGCCCGTCATGCTTTTGACCATCCGCGTCCCATCCTCCACGTCGTTTTGGCGTGCGCCGCCGCACATTTCTGTATCTTGATATTTTACCCCATATCGTCCCCTTTGTCAATTTCCGGCGGGCTTTGGGATAGCTTTTGGATTTGATCCGATCCGCTTTTGACAGCCTGCCCGGAATTCGATTTCACGCGAGCGGACGCCCTCGAAAAAAAGCGGAAAGAGCGTCTTTGGACGCTCTTTCCGCTGGTATTTCAAAATGCCGCTATTTCACATAGGAGGGCAGCAACGGTTTCGCGGACACCGGGTCCTCCTCAGCGGAGAGAGTCTCCTCGCCGGCAGGTTCTTCCGTCTCCACAGCCTCCGCAGGTTTCTGTGCAATGATGTAGGTGCCCAGCTCGCGTGTCTTCATTACAAAGACCCATTCGCCGTCTTCCGTCTCACAAATTTTTCCCGACGCGGTGATGTCAACCAGTTCGCCGTCTATGGTCCGGTAGATCACGATCTCCTCCGGGGCGACCGCCAGCTCACCGTCCTCATCCAAATAGGGGATGCGCAGCTTAAGCGCTGCACGGCTGGTCGAGGCAAGCTTGGGGTTATAAAGGAAGTCGTAAAGATATGCGTCCTGGTCTGCAAACTTTTCCGCGTACTCCTGGTCGTCCCATTTGGTACTCATCTTCGGATAAAAGACTTTTCCGTCATCATCACCCGAGAAGTCGAGCCACGCGAGGGTATGATTGTTGTTCTCCCAAGTAATTGAATTATCCTCATTCTTAGCGGGTTTCAGCACCTCGCCGCGATGACCCGCCGCGAAATCTGCGTCCGCGTTTACGCTGCGGTTGGTGACCCAGAAGGGTTCGGTATAGATGGTACACTTGGTCCCCGCTGGGATATATTTATTCCACTCAGGATAGTCAGAATCGTAAAGGAACATCCTGATAGGAATATCTTTTTTAGCTGTCGCTGTCAATTTAAAAGAAACTTTGTATTCATCGTCAGTTGAAAACTCTTTTAGTTTTGCTTCCACTCTCCAATAATGATAGTTCGGATCCCCCCCTGTCCAGCATTATCTGTCAAGAAAACTTCTCCATCTAACTTTTTTTCAACAATCTTAACAGACGTAACATACTTCGCTCCCTCATTTTTTGATACCTTAATTTTCCAATACTCATTTTCTCCCCAGTCAAGTGGAAAGTCCTCTTGGAGCATGTCCATAAAGAAATATATAGTGGAGCCGGATAACACTGAATCATTTGGAGTGCCACTCACATTACCCTCCCAATCAGTCGTCTCTCCGGGTTGTAACTTGTCGGCAGAATTCAAGATAGCAATACTATTCCATAATTTTTCGCCATCTTTTGTATAAAACAGCCGATCCCCTAACTCATCAGCGGGATTGTCAATCGGTTCCAGGTCTTCCGCGAATGCAGTCACTCCCACTGACAATATCATTGCCAATGCCAAAAAGGCCCCCAACAGTTTTTTCATTCGTTCTCCTCCTCAAACGCCTTTATATTATACATTTTGTAAAATATACAATATATTTACATTTTATTGTTATATTTTACAAAATTAATATACACTTAATCCAAATAGCATGTCAAGGTGATCCATTTAAGATTATGATATTAGCACATATTTTTCACACAATTCTTAGGTATAAAATTCCAATAAAAAAGAAGGCCGCCGAAGAACTCGGCAGCCTTCTTTTCGTTTACAATCAGACGGGATGAACCTTGCTGGCCTTGTCGGCGTGCTTGCCGTCAACTCCGTACTTCTTGTTCTTGCGGGACTCGAAGAATTTGGGCGCGACCTGTGGGAACATCGCCATCGTGAGGATATCCTCCTCCTGCTCGAGGTACTCGGCAGGGAACTCGGCGCGCATCTTCTCCATCTCCGGCTCGAGCAGGTCGGCCGGACGGCAGTCGATCGGCTTTTCGTCGCCGATGATCTTCTTGCGGAAGGCGGGGTCGATCTCGACCGGGGTCTTGCCGTACTCGCCCTTCACGAGGCCCTTGAACTCCTTGGTGACCATCTTGTACCGCTCGCCCATGATGACGTTGAACACCGCCTGGGTGCCGACGATCTGGGAGGTCGGGGTGACCAGCGGCGGGTAGCCCGCGTCCTTGCGGACGTTCGGGACCTCGCGGAGCACATCCTCGAACTGGTCCTCCTTCCCGGCCTGCTTGAGCTGGGAAACGAGGTTAGAGAGCATGCCGCCCGGCACCTGGTAGATCAGCGTGTTCGCGTCGACGCCCATGACCTTCGGGTTGAGCAGGCCCGCGTCGAGGTATTTCTGGCGCAGCTTGGCGAAGTGGGCGCGCACGACGTCCAGCTTCTTGAGGTCGAGGCCTGTGTCGTACGGGGTGCCCTGCAGCGCGGCGACCATCGACTCGGTGGCGGCGTGGGAGGTGCCCATCGCCAGCGGGGACATCGCCGTGTCGATGATGTCCACACCCGCCTCGATGCTCTTGAGCAGTGCCATCGAAGCGAGGC
Source organism: Anaerotruncus sp. DFI.9.16 (assembly GCF_024461615.1). Classification (NCBI taxonomy): domain Bacteria; kingdom Bacillati; phylum Bacillota; class Clostridia; order Eubacteriales; family Oscillospiraceae; genus Anaerotruncus; species Anaerotruncus sp. DFI.9.16. Next base: position 2,746 of record NZ_JANFZX010000010.1, on the reverse strand, counting down.
CGGAGGTGTAGTGGGTGTGCAGGTTGATCGGGATACTGACAGCCTTTTTGAGGGCGGAGGTCAGTTCAAAGGCCGCGGACGGCGTGATGAGCGCCGCCATGTCCTTGATGCAGATGGAATCCGCGCCCGCGCTCTCAAGCTGCTTGGCGTAGTCCACGAAATAGTCGATGTTGTGCACCGGGCTGAGGGTATAGGACATCGCCGCCTGGAGGTGGCAGCCCGACTTCTTGGCCGCGCGGATCGACGCTTCGAGGTTGCGGATGTCGTTGAGCGCGTCGAACACGCGGATGATGTCGATGCCGTTGTCGACCGACTTCTGGACGAAATACTCGACCATGTCGTCGGCGTAATGGCGGTAGCCCAGCATGTTCTGGCCGCGATAGAGCATCTGCAGCTTGGTGTTGGGCATTTCGCGGCGGATCGTCCGCAGACGCTCCCACGGGTCCTCGTCGAGGAACCGGATGCACGCATCGAAGGTTGCGCCGCCCCAGCACTCGCAGGAGTAGAAGCCGACCTCGTCCATCGCGGGCAGGATGGGGAGCATCTCATCCAGGCGCATGCGCGTCGCGATCAGCGACTGGTGCGCATCGCGCAGGATGGTCTCGCAAATTTTAACCTTTTGAGCCATGGATCATTCCCCCTTAACCGATGGAGATGAGCAGATCGTCCGAGTTGACCGAATCGCCCTTCTTGACATGGACGCCCACAACCGTACCGGCAACAGGGGTGAAAATCTCGTTTTCCATCTTCATCGCCTCGAGCATGAGCACGAGCTGGTTGGCCTCGACATGGTCGCCGACGTTGACCTTCACATCGAGGATGTTGCCGGGCATCGGCGCGTTGATCTTGGTCGAGCCGGCGGCGGGAGCGGCGGCAGGCGCGGGAGCCGGGGCGGCCGCGGGAGCCGGAGCGGGCGCCGGAGCCGGGGCGGGCGCCGGAGCCGGAGCGGCGACCGGCGCAGCCACGGGAGACGGAATCGGGGAGGGCACGGCGTAAGGCATCGCGGCCGGAGCCGGGGCGGCGTAGACGGGAGCCGGAGCCGGAGCCGGAGCGGCGGGGGCCGCGCCCGGAGCCAGCTCATCCACCTGTACGTCGTAAGCCCTGCCGTTGACAACTATGTTAAATCTTTTCATGACTGTATCCTCCTGTAAAATATGATTTGTTTTTGATTCATATGGTCTGCCGAGCCGCACTGGTTCCGGGCGGCCGGCCTGCATCGGTAGGTATCCGCCGCATCCCTGCGGCAATGGCGGGCCGGCGCCGGGTTACATCGAGATGTTGCCGTGCTTCTTGGGAAGGGTGCTCACACGCTTGCCGGCGAGCATGTCGAGCGCGGAGATGACCGCGGCGCGGGTATCGGCGGGGTCGACCACGTCGTCGATGTGGCCCCTGGCGGCGGCCGCGAGGGCGCTCGCCTCGTTGGCGAGATACTCCGCCTCAACCTCGGCGCGGGACTTCTCAAGGGTGATCTTGTCGCCCTCAAGGAAGGCCACGGCGGTCTCGGGGGCCAGCGCGGAGATGACCGCGTTCGGCCAGGCGATCGCGTAATCGGCATTGGCGCCGCGTCCCGCGAGGGCGACGCAGGCCGAGCCGTACGCCTTGCCGACGATGACCGCGACCTTCGGGGTGGTCGCCTCGGCGTAGACGTGGGCGAGCTTGGCGGCCTCACGCACGCCGCCCTGGAAGACATGGCCGTCGGCGGCCGCGAACTTTTCGCAGTTGACGAGGGTCACGACGGGAATCTGGAAGGAGTCGCAGATCGCGACGAAGCGGGCGATCTTGCTGCATCCGCCCGAGCAGACGGCGCCGCTGTCCGACGCGGCGACGAAGCCGACGGTCGTGCCGGCGACGGTGCCCAGCGCGACCTTCGCGCCGGTGCCGGAAAACGCCTTCTGGAGCTCGATCAGGCTGTCCGCGTCCGCGATCTGCTCCGCGATGCCGAGGATGTCGGCCTGGTCCGCGACGCTCGCCGCAAGCGCGTCGAGCGCGGCGCCCGCGCCGGGAGCCTCGGTGAAGTCGCAGTAGGGGGCTGCGGAGAGGTTGTTGGAGGGGAGCAGGGAAACCAGCCTGCGCGCCGCGGCCACCGCAGCGTCGGCGTCCTTCTCCACGATATGTGCAACGCCCGACTTGGCCGCGTTGGCCGCGTCGGTCGCGGAATCCGCGTCGGCGGGGGTCAGAAAGAGCTCGGCGCCCTCGCTCATGACGACGAAGTCGGCGGAGGCGGCGATCAGCGCCGCGCTGCCCGCGCAGGCGCCCGCCACGACGGAGATCTGCGGCACGACGCCCGAGAGGTTGTTGGTCCAGAGGAGCATCTCCCCATAAGCGGCGAGCGCGTCGAGGCCCTCGTCCACGGCGGCGCCGTTGGAATCGTAGATGCCGACGACCGGCGCGCCGGTCTTGACCGCGAGGTCGTAGATCTTCTTGATCTTGGAGCCGTGGGCCGCTCCGACCGCCCCGTTGCGCACGGTGGAGTCCTGGGAAAACGCATACACGGGGCTGCCTTCCACCAGGCCGTAGCCGGTGATCACCCCGGTGCCGTCACAGCCGTTCTTCACGAGCGCGCCGACCTCGACAAAACTGTCGGGGTCAAAGAGCGCCGTCAGCCTTTCGCGGGCCGCCGTCGCCTTTTGGGCCTCGTTACGTGCATCGGCCAGTGACATCGCCTTGTCACTCATGTTTTTTTCCTCCTATCTTAAACTGACGCCCGTCGTCCCGACGGGCGGGGGGGGGGGGGGGGGGGGGGGGG